>NZ_JAESKG010000020.1:0-24209 GCF_017891965.1 Staphylococcus sp. GDY8P126P
TTGTGGCTAGTTTTGGCATTTTCTTTTGGCTTGAAAAGTTATTTACTAATAGTCGTATTTTGTCAAAAGTGGTATAATATTAATAAGAGATATTATAAAGTTAGGAGGTTTTTTCGTGGAAAATTCCGAACAAGTTATACAAAAACTTTTAATTTTGAGCATGTATAATAAATTAAAAAGAACAGTTTTTTATCAACCAGTTATCATGGGTACAATTGAATTGAATAAAATACAACCACAATTAAGTGAGTTGATAACTTATATTCAAAATACATTTGAGTATTCTATATCCGATTTGAGTAAAGAATTTCATGTGTCACAAACAACTATCAAAAATTTAAAACACCAATATCCAAACACAAGTGAACGTATTCGCAAACTTTCAATTGATAAAATTTTAGATACTGCTTATCAATTTGCTCTGGTTTCCGATGGCAACCATTCTATATTAGAAAACGATGATTTTGAATTTACTGAACACATCTTAGATGAAATTAACAATATGATGGTTAGCGACTAATAGCTACTTTATCATTTTTTTAGTTACTAACCGACTAGCAACTAACTATTTCATTCCCTTGTTAGTTATTAACTAGCTACTAATTATTAGCTAATTATGTTAAAATAGCATTATAGCAAGGGTAGGGGAGTTAGCTAATAGTAACTAACTATCAACTAATACACGATAGGGGAGATAAAAATGAACGAAGAAATCGCAAAACAACTTATTAACGAATTGAAAATACAAAATGCACTTAGTGAACTTGAGCTTGATATAACTGCCAACATTGAAAGAGATAAGCAGATAGAAAAACTCGAAGAATTAATTAGTGAAAATGAAACCAAATTACACAAGATGAAATTTGATGCCGAAGGCGAATATAGTAAACAATATAATTACGTTGATAACTTAAAACAACAAGTCGTTGACTTACGCATGTCAGATATACCAACAATGCAATCTGCACTTATCAATTACAGCAAATACAAAAATCAAATTCGCAAACACAGACACTAATTTTTAAAGAGGTAATGAAAAATGAAAACTGTAAAACAACTTGCCGATGAACTAGGAGTTGCCAAACAAACAATTAACAATAACAAACCTGATGATATGCCATATACCAAAATCAAAAACATTAACCACATTGATGAAGAACTCGAAAAGGTTATAACTGAAAATATAAAAAATAGCCCACGTTATCAAGATGAGCGAAACAATGTTGCAGATGATATTGGCAACGAAGTAGGTAACAATCAAGAGAAGGAATTAGAATTATTAGAAAGAAACCAAGAACTACAAGAACAAAACAATCTTGAATTGCGTGAAGAAATTAAACGACTTCATCACCAATTAGCGACTAAAGACGAACAAATTAATAAGTATTCTGAACTATTGCGTAACCAACAAGTCCTAGCTTTAGATAGCAACAAAAAAGTTGAAAAGCTAGAGAGCCAAATGGAACAAGAACAAGAGCATCAAATTAAACAAGAAAACAAATCACCAACTAGCAAAGGTTTAATTAGTCGCTTATTTAGTCGGAAATAGCTAATAATTAGCTAATAATTAGCTACCGGTTGTTTTGTCAAAATCAGTATATATAGACACATGTGCCACTTGTTGATATAATGATTTTATACCTTTTGTTTATTGTTTTTACTTTTGAAAAACTCGTTTTTTTCATCTTTAAAATTCAATATATTTTTTTCAATCATCAAACAATATTTATCATCACCGTTTTCACCAACGGTTGTTGGTTTTTATCGTCGAAGTCCTACTATTAATAGTAGGACTTTTTTTATGGGAAATTATAAAATTGTTATATAAAGTCTAAAAAAACTACCAAACTGTTTCTTTTCACAGTACGGTAGTTTTATTATTTATAATGGTAACGACAAGAAGCTATCATAATTGATGTATCATTCACCGTATAAACCAATCTATGTTCTTGATTGATACGCCGACTGTAATATCCCGAAAGACTACCTACTAGCTTCTCAGGTTTGCCAATGCCTTCTAATGCACCTTCTCTGCTAATACTTTTCAACAACTTATTAATTCTTTTTATCATCGCTCTATCTTTAAGTTGAAAATACTCATAATCTTCAAATGCTTGTGGTGAAAAAGTAATATTTAATTTAGCCATTAAACATCTATTTCCTTTATTTTTCCTTCACCACTTTCTAAATCTTCAATTGCTTGTGATAAATGTTTAGCATTAGCAGGGTTTTGTTGTAGGTATAATGTTTCCATAATTGCATCATAATCATTTTCTGACATTAGTACAGCGTTACGGTCTTTTGTTGTGATTGTGATTGTATCACTATCATCATTTACTTTATCAATCATTTCTCTGAAATTTTCTCTAACAAATGAATAATTTTTTGTCGCCATTTTATACGCCTCCTTATCTACTGTCTTAATTGTACAATTTATTGTACAAAAAATCAATTAGTTTTATTTATATTCACTTTATAAACATGTATAATCTTACTTAATAAATATATTCAAAGTACAGATAGAATATAATAAAGGGAGGAATATTTTTGACACAAAATAAAGATTTATATTTGTTCATTCGACTAGGTGAAAAAGAAGAAAAACATGATAACATTATTGATAGAAATTATCGTGGTTTTAGTCCAGATATGACTTCAGAAGAAATTTATAATTCTGCACGTGGTTACTGGTGGTTAGATACTGACAAATTCCAAAGATTAATAAGAATTTTCATCATTCATGACAATACAGTTGTCATGGAAATAAACCCTGATTTAGAAACAGGTCTAATGGAAATAACACAAGAACAAAGTGAAGAAAATAATATAAAAAAAGGTAAGAAATACTTTGAAGGTACATATGAAGATATAGCAGAGTTTCATAATGATGTAGGACAACCTTGTTCATTCATTTGGCAACAAAACAATATCAAATATTGCACAGATTATGAGTACATAAATGAAGGTATATTAGGCGTTCCTCAGCACGATATACTTTAAAAGCTATTCAACAGTGCTTTTATCATGATTGCCAACTTTCAGTACATATCAGAATTTGTGAGTAGAATAGAATAGAGTAGATTATATTATTTTTATTAAAAAGTGGATAACACGACAAAGAAGCCCTAACCAATGAACGCTAATGAAACATTGGAAAGGGCTTCTTATGTTCTATCCTAGTCACTACACACAGATAGAATGTTGAATAATCAACTAAGGTTATTATAGCATATGTTGACGAAGGATATTAGTGTATTTTGTGTCAACAATTAATAAAACATATTTTATTATTCTTGATTTTATAACTCTAATTTGATATTATAATAAGTAAGAAATAATATATTTCCTAAGGAGGTACAAAAAATGATGAATAATGAACAAGCTAAATTACATCAATTAAAATATGATTATTTAAAATTAATGATTGAAAAAGCCGAAAAAATTTACGAAGTAGCAGAAAAATCTCAAAAACAAGTTATTTTAACTTTTGATAAACGAGATGTTTTTTATAGAACTATCAATAGTTTTAAAGCGTTCTTTTCAACATTAAATAACCAATATACATTAGAACGTTTTGCAAAAGAAAAATTAAATAGCAGTTACAACACAATAAGAAGATTATGTCTTGAAAAAACATCACCAAACTTTAGAAAAGAAACTATTCTAAACTTAATAAATGTTTTTTATGAATTATTAGAAGAATTGGAAGAATTTAATTCAGAAGAACAATCGTTAGAAGTCGCACACGCATGATACAATTAAACAAAGACAAAAAATAAGAGCAACTATTCTGGAAAAATAGTTACTCTAAAAGGTAAGTCCACCAACACCGGTCAAAGTTGTAAGTGGATAACGACAAAAGCTTTATTAATTTAACACTTTTAGTTTATCACAAATGACTAAAAAGGTCATTTCTAATTTGTTCTTATATAAAGTATACCATATATACTGATTTTGTACAATAAGAACTCAAGTGTTATTGCTATGTAAACACTGTCGTGGTGGGCTTCCTTTTGAAAACTCTTACATTCAGAAAGGAAGTTATTTTTATGGAAAACAATAATACGCTAATACAAAATCAAAACGAATTTGAAAATAACATTGAAGAACAAGATAAAATGAACGAAGAAGAACAAGATTTAACCAATATGAAATACAATATTGGTTCAAAAGAAGGTAACGACTTAGCCTTTGAAACTTTTAACAAAACAATTAGCGAAATATGTGAAGAATTAGAAATAGCAATTAGTGAAGATTTCTATTTCATTCCCGCCTCAAACAACTATTACACTATCCATGAATTATTCACTGATGAAGCCGAAAATAAGTCAATAGCTGAAAAGATAAGATATTATATAGACCTCGTTAGTGAATTAATAATATTACAAAAAAATCGAGTTACATTTCCTTCTGTAAACTCACCATTTGCCAAGTATTATCTTGATACATTGTTCTTCATAAAAGATGGACGTTATCCACTTTACAAAGAAAATTCTTTTAACGATGTTATCAAAAGTGGCTATTCAAATCATTTTTTCGTAAAAGGTCAAAAAGTTATCAATGATATTTTAGAAATAGAAAAGAAAATAAATACAGAATACGATGTCATTTGGGGATTAGTAGATAAAATAAATGACAATACTGATGAGAATATCAACATCAAATTCCCAACAGATGTTATTTCAGAAAGCGATGATACATCATCAGACATCAAAGAGTGTAAGAAAAAACTATTTAGTTTCTTAAATACACTAAAAACAACTACAAATACATTATGTGATAAATTATCCGAGCCAGTGGAAAAAGAGAAAGAAAAAGGGGTAAGCCACTTATCTGATTTAATTTTCAAATTCTTCCACATCGCTTTTGTTTCATTAGAAGATGACATTGGAATAAAAGGAAGAATGAAATTTAAAGATTTTCCCGAACACAGTCAAGAAATTTTAAGCCCTATCATTAGTGTCTTAGACTTAAAAACTCAAACATGGACACCCCTTAACCGTTGTGCCGACAATATCATTTCAGTTATAGATGATGGCACATTTACTGTTAAAGAAAGTGTCAAAGTTGTAAATAATATATATAGTATATTAGTCAACGACCCAAAAAATACTGATGTACTAACTTACAATCCTTTTGTAATTCCTTTCAATAACGGTAACTATAATGTTATGACTAAAGAATTTAAAGAAAACCCTGACAACTTTGACGAACCTATACCGGCTCGATTAAAAGTTAAATACAATGAAGATGCAAATTACCATAATTGCGAGAAATACGGTACTACACCTTTCGAATTTGTGACATTCCCATTTGTAAATGGCGATTATACAAAAGAAGAAGCCAAAGAACGTGAAATCTATGCCGGGAATGTAATTGCCGACATCTTAACACCATTCAATCGAGCTATTGGTGGCGACAGTATTTATTGGCTTGCCGGTGACGGTGGTTCAGGCAAAACAACTTACGTTGAAATGATACAAATGCTTGTAGGTAATGCCCAATCTCGTAACGTTGAAATTGCGTTTTTAGATAATAACCAATTCGCTTTAGGGGATATATTCGGTAAATACGCCCTTATCGGTAACGAAGCAACAGATAGTGGTTCTCTCGGTGTTACCAAGTTGAAACAGATTGCTTCAGGGGATAGAGTACCTTATGAAGAAAAATTTAAACAATCTCGTTCATCAATACCAACACTGACACCAATCATTACTTCAAACGGCGCACCTAACCTTAAACAAGATGGTGGTGCAAGTGAAAGACGTTTCAAAGTTATCAAATTTAACGTTGTCTTTGAGAAACAATCAATATCAGACAAATACAGAAGTGCTAATCCAACCAAAGTTAATCCGGCTATCAAGACGCATGCACTCAAAGATAATTACTTCTTAGAATGTATCGCAAAATACGCCATTGATATGTTAAGTGAACACGCTATTAGAAATAAATATAGCTTAGAAATTCCAATACCAAAATCTGTTAAAGACGATACATCTGATGCAGTTAAGCAAAATGATATTGTTAGTGCCTTTGCAGACTTCTTAGGTAATACAGTTGATAAACCAATTCCTATGACTGCCGAACATCTTTACACTGTTTATGAAGTTTTTGCCGAAGTGACAGGAAAAGAAAAATTCAAAGGTAATCCACAAAAATTTGCCAATGAGATTGTTACACACGAAGCCATTATTAAATTAAAACGTGGTGAAGAATATGAATATAAAAACGAACAAACTTTAAAACCAATCAAAAAACAATCAAAAAATTCTATTGTAAACAAACAAATAGATTTAGTGAATAGTATTAGTGGTAGCCAAGAATTTAATGGCTTTACGCATGTACAAAATAACTCAAACAATATCGACAAAAACAAAACGTATAACGTTTTATGGATAGTTCCTTTTGAAAATCAAGAACCAACAACTACAGAAGATTTGTACGAAGAAAGTAAAGAAACAGGTAAACCTGTTTCAGATGATGATTTAGCATTTTAAAAAGAATATTTGAAAAACCATCGCTTTTGAGTGGTGGTTTTTTTAGGTTCTGTTGCAAAGTTGAATTTATAGTATAATTTTAATAAAAAGGAGTCTTTTGTATGAACTATTTCAGATATAAACAATTTAACAAGGATGTTATCATGGACTATCGGATGAACAGGTTAAATATATAATAGACAATGTGGTTATAAAGACTATACTAGTTCACTTGGTCTTATAAATTAAGATCAAACAGGAGGTATTAAACCTCCTGTTTTTGTTTATATATATTTTTCTAATCGTTCAGTTATAAATGTATATGATTCTACTATCTCTTTAGCATGCTTAATTAACATTTTTTCTTTTTCAATATCATAAGTTTTAAATTTAAAAGTCATGCTTGAGTTAGGACTTTTGTTATCATTTATTAAAATATAGAATGAATTGAGATTATCTAATAAATTATTATGATTATTTTTTAAATCTTTATCCCTATATACATTTACAGGATCTTTGTTTCCATATATAGTTAAATACGATTCTAAAATGAGCATATCTTCTAAAGAATAAGCAGAAGGATTTTCTGCAATTTGGACTACTTTCTGTTTAACTTTAACTAAATTTTCTTTTTGATTAGTATATATATCAATATCTCTTTTATCTATTATAAAATTAAATCTGCTATTTCCTTTTACCTGCTGTTCATCATTTGTAATTTCTATAAAGGCTCCTTTAATTTCTAATAAAGTTTGAAATCTCTTATTACTATCAGGATTAGTTCCTGTATCTACAAATTTTTTAGTTCTTTCCGATATATTGTCTATATTTTTTCTTCCCGTTATAACAAAATTCAAAAGTATTGTTAATGCGTATATTTCATGCAAAATACCATAGTTTTTAAAACCAATACGCCTTAAATCTGGGTCATTTAAACTACCTTTTAATTCTGTATCTAGTGATGTTAAAGTCGAATCAATTGTTTTTACTAATCCAAAGTCACTTAATTTCACGACTGGGATTGTATCATATTTTTTTATTAATACATTAGTAAAACTTAAATCTCTATGTAAAACTTCTTTAGAATGGAGATACTCTAATCCTTTAATAATTTGTAAACCAATATTCTGCCTTTCTTTCATATCTATATGCGGGAATGCTTCTATATAATCTTTCAATGTAAAATCAGCATATTCCATTACATATTCATTATGCTCACTATCAAACTTATATACTTCAACGATGTATGGGGAATTTAATTCTTTAAGAGTTTTGTACTCGTTTTTGAATCTTTCAATTTCTTTCTCATTCAAATTTTTCTTCGCACTTTTTAATATGAAATGCTTATTATAAAACGAATCTTTATACTTAAATACCTTTGCGTAAGAACCTTCTCCTACTAATTTTAGTTTATTTCTTTTTACCACTTCTTCAATCCCTGCACGTGTAATGGTAATTGAATTATTCAACAAAAATATTGGCTTTTCATAATAAAGTGTTATTTTATTTGTATTTTCAGGTATTTCACTACCACCCGAATAAACAAGAAAATCATTACACTTATTGATAATTTGTCTATAATATTCGTCTATATAAAATGCATATTCTGTCTTTTTCGTTGCTCTTATTAATTCAAATGTCGATTCTATAACATCTATTAATCGTCTACTACTATTAGCCCAAAAATGATTAGGCTTACTTTTTGTAGGTAGTCGAGTATTCATCAATTTAAATGATTCTATATATTCACTATGAAATTTTGACAACAATGTTTTTATTCTCGAATCAGCTATATGATCATATAATTCCATATATACAGTTGAATCTATATTTTCAAATTTTAATTCTAATGTTCTCACTATATTTGTATTGTACATCTAACTTCCATCCTCTAGGTTTTTAACTATTATAACTCAATATTATAGTATGTTGATTATTATAAAAAATAAGTTATTTTCTGTACACTCTAACCTTTTAATAAGTTAAATAGCACATTAGACGAGCAACAAAAGTTATTATATAACCAAAAATCTTTAGCATTACAGTCTAATGAAAAGATTAAGCAATTAGAAACGAACTTAGAAATAGTAAATAATACTGAAGAGTCAAGTACATCAACATCTGAATCAAATAAAAACTCAAGTAAGGTTGATGATTTATACAGTGACTTACGTAATGAAAGATAATAAGAAGAATCCAACGGCTTTTTCAGCAAATTGTTCGAAAAAAATAAGGAGTGGCTCTGACCACTCCGTTAATAGTTATATTTATATTTCTTCAGGAAGATTGGCAATCCATTTAATCCAACCTCTGATTGTACTACTTCTACGTTCTCTAGTAACATCAGAACCTACGTTATATATATTGCATTTCTTCATATAGTCGACAGTTTCTTTCTTACTAGGAACTTGATTATTCTTAATATAATGTTTGAATGCTAAATAGAATGGCTTGTGTGAGATAATTTCAGTAGCAAGTGATAGATATTTCTCTTTTATTTCTTTTTGCATAATATCTAACCCTTTTTTAGTTATTCTATATGCGATTTCATTGTCTTCGTCAGTAAACTTCTCTATTAAACCTAAATATATTCCTGCATTTGTGTAGTATCCAGTCTGTCTTGAAGTGAAGTCATAATTAAGAGTTATTTCTTCGAACATTAAATCTTTTTCAACTAATAAGTTAAGTAAATCTATAACTCTTTCGAAGCTATCGGCTTGTGGAAACGGCACAAGTGGCTCTGGAACTTCATTAGCATTTTTATAAAGGTTACTTAAGTCGTCTTTGATGATACTTTTATGATTAAACATGAAATTGACTTGTTTCACTAATTGTAGTGAGTTGTAGTTATTAATATCAACAACATCATAAATAAAGAAGCTATACACATCATTCGACAAAGTGAAGAAGATAGGTCTTATTTTTTTATTAGTACGAGAACGTAAAGTTCTAAAAGGATAGTATAATTGACGAGCCATAAAATCTTCAGCCGTATGCATTTTAGATTCGACAATTAAAAAGTGGTTTTTACTTTCGTAGCTACCATCGATTTCTATTTGCGAATTCTCTACCCCAAAATTATAGTTAGTATTAGTAGTTTTATTAAGAACATCATAAGAGAATGTTCCTGAACCCATTCTACCAGTAACAGTTAAATCTAAATTTTCATTGTTTGCTAGTTTACTAAGCATTCTACTGATATGTGCAATATTTAATGCGACACTTTCAGATGTAACGATTTGAGGTTTAATGGTATCGATAGTATGTGGGAAACTAACGATTTCTGGCTTGATAGTTTCATCATATTTAAGTTCTTTATATACATCAAAGTTTCCGATAACGTAGTTCCCACGGCGATTTGGCAAAATCACAAGATTTTCATCTTTAAATTGTATAGGTAAGTTATTGTAATGGTCAAACTTTGTCATTAGTCGAGGCTCTCTAACCTTTTTAATATCATCTGCAGATATTTCATAGAAACCATTTTTATGGCAATCATCGACAATATCGTGCGTTTCAAATAGTAATTGCCATGCTTTATCGTTTTTTGTATCTAATTTCTTCTTATCAGCCATATCTAACACCATCCTTTTTAGTTAATTTAATTATAAATGGGATGGTAAAATAATGAAAATATTAATAGGAGCACAAACAGTTGCGTAAGCATGTTATTATAAATAAATAGAACGAGCGTTCGTAAATAAATTTAAGGTGATTTATATGACTAAAAATAATGAAATAATAAAACCAATACTTAAGTATGTAGGTGGTAAATCAAAAGTTTTACCAGATATTAAGGCGAATATGCCATCAGAATATAACCGATATTTTGAGCCATTTTTAGGTGGTGCCAGCGTTTTATTAGGTATTCAACCTAAATCGGCGATAGTTAATGATATTAATTTTGAAGTTATTAATCTTTATAGAGTAGTTAAAAACAATCCATGCGAATTAATTGAGGATTTAAAAAGGCACGTGAATGAAAAAGAGTATTACTATAGCATCAGAGCATTAGATAGAGATGAGGAATTATTTGCTAAATTAACTGCTGTTGAACGTGCATCACGTATACTTTATATTAATAAAACTGGGTTTAATGGTATTTTACGATATTCTCAAAAAGGGTATTTAAATGTACCAATGGGGAAGTATAAAAACCCTAATATCGTAAATGAGGAAGGCATTTTAAAATTAAGTAAGTACTTAAATGAAAATGATATAACAATTCTAAACACCGATTTCATAGAGGCTTGTGCTGATGCAAAAGAAGGAGACTTTATATATTCCGATTCTCCATATATTCCCATCAGTAAAACGTCAGATTTCACTTCATATAATGCAGATGGCTTTACAATAGAAGACCAAATTCGCTTAAGAGATTTAGCCTTAGATTTAGACAAAAGAGGCTGCAAAGTAATGTTGAGCAATAGCTCAGCAGATATGGTGTATGATTTATATAGGGGCTTTAATATTAGACACGTTGAAGTCGCAAGAGCAATTAACAGTAAAGGGGATGGTCGTGGTAAAATTAAAGAGGTATTAATAACGAATTACTAATGAAAAGGAGTAATTTATATGGCAACTACAGTAAATGAAAATAACAGTCAGCTATTTAAAGATGTGTTGAAGTAAGTAAAAGCTGAAGAAATACCCTATATTATTTCGTTTAGTGAAGATAAGCAACGTACTTTCGCTATATTTACTAATCCAGACGTGCAACTTTATGATGACATTGAAGACGGTGACATTACTTGCGATTTCGGTGAAAATGGCGGATTTATTACTCATTAAAGCTTTTAAACTTAAACCTGACTGTCATTGTACATCGAAATATCTGAATAACCTCATTGAGCAAGATCACCGTCATATTAAAGTAAGAAAGACAAGGTATCAAAGTATCAATACAGCAAAGAATACTTTAAAAGGTATTGAATGTATTTACGCTCTATATAAAAAGAACCGCAGGTCTCTTCAGATCTACGGATTTTCGCCATGCCACGAAATTAGCATCATGCTAGCAAGTTAAGCGAACACTGACATGATAAATTAGTGGTTAGCTATATTTTTTTTTACTTTGCAACAGAACCTTTTTTTACTTTTTTTAGATTTTATAACAACTATTTATACTCACAGAAAATCATATTCTACTAATAGATAAGTCAAAATATTATTCCGTAAAATAATTTAAATTATAAAAGATAATATTTATTTTGATAATAGTGTAATATTATAATGATTTTACTTTATCTAAATAAAGGATTGTAACCTTTTGTAACCCTTTGTAACCTTTGTGTAACCCTCCTCCGACTTAGAGTCACAAGGGTTTGCCAAAAAAGGTTACAAAGTTACACTTGAATATTCTTTAACGCGCGCGAGGAAAAAAAGAAAGTATTATTAAATTAAGGGTCTTATATATATTTGCTTTTTTGGGTGTAACCTTGTAACCTTTTGGCTTTTTTTTAAGTACCAAAACTCTGTCCCCCAACCACACCAATGGTTACAGAGGTTACAAAAAAGGTTACACATAGGGTTACAAAAGGTTACAAAAGGTTACAATCTTGGAATATAGAAAAAATGGTAAATTAACAAAGTAAATTAAAGTAGATGTTAAAGCGTTCATTTTTAAGTTCATATTATATGTACAATTATTGACTTATTAAACGAATTGTTATACAATAGATTTAACAAAGATAAAGAGGGTGAAAAAATGACGAGTTATTCTCGGTATACATTTGGTAAAAATGTCATTGAAGATTTAGAAAAAGCAACACAAGATAGTCGTTTAATGAAATCACGTATAGATGTTTTTAAAACGTTACTTACACTTATAAATAATGGTTATTATGATGAACTTTTTGAAAGTAATAACGTGAAAGAACAACGTATAAACTTACCGAGTGGGTTGTCAAAAAAAGCCAATCATTATACCAAGCAATATGGTTATAAACGATTATCTGATGCCATTGAAGATATTTTGAGATATGAACTAGATAGTGGTAAATCACAAACTGATTTAGATGAAAAATATTACGAAATAATGAAAGATAATGAACAACAGAAAGGGGAATAATTTATGTCTATTCAAGCAAATTATAAACACTACCCTTTGACGATACGTTTATTTAGTAAGACAAATGAAAGTGGCAAACCGAAGATGGTTCCAGTAGCAAGTTGGGTCAAACGAGATGGCAAAGGACAACCGGTTGTACCTTATACTAAAAACGTCACAAACGGTTATGATATAGGTATGGTACTTGAACGATTATTTGTCATAGATATTGATGTCGGACATGGTAACAACGTTGATGGCAAGCAGTCATTTCATAATTGGATAATGGAACATGGTGTTGAAGAAAGAAATCAAATACTTCAAGATGTATCAGACACCATGAGAGTAAACACGCCGAGTGGTGGCGTACATATTTACTTTATAATACCTCACCATATGGATAGCTATACCGGGCAACGAAGTGTGGGTGCGATGGACGGTGTTGATTTACTGACAGGAAAGAACAGTTATACACCGGCACCAAATACTCAACGAGCAGATGGTAAATATGAGCTACACGAAAAGAGTGGTGAGAACATCAAAGAAGCACCGGAATGGGTTGTTAAGTTGTTTGAAGAAGCAAGTAAACGTAAGAACACTGCCATAGCCGATAACGAAAAAACACTTATGGGTAGTGAAGGTGGTCTTTTTAACAAGTATCTAACATCTATGAGAAAAGGTTTTAATTCGGGTACGAGAAATGAAATGATAACAAAACTAAGTGGTAAATTGGCTAGAGATTTAGCTAAAGGAAACATTTCAAAAGATAATGCGTTGTTCGTATTAGAAGTAACAGGTCGAAATTGTAATCCCTCGATGGATAGCAAAGAAATTGAAACAAGTTGGAATAGTGTATTGAAAAGAGAGAAAGAGAATAAAAGATTATATGGGAAAAGAAAAAGAATTTAAGGACATGTAACTTTTACACGTCCAATAAAAAAAAGGTGGTAATAATAATGGGAACAATATTATATAATTTTTTGGATAAAATCGAAGTTAATGAAAGTATCGTTTTAGAAGAAGAAAGTGATTTGTTTATTGAACGCTCTTCTGATTTAAAAGAACGTTACGAACTGATGGAAAAAGAAACTGCATTTAAAGTGTTTAATGGTAATCAAGAAGTAGGCACATTGACGAAATGGAATGATGGAACTGTCGATTATTTTTCATATGATGATAACAAAGACCAACAATTAGAATATGTAGAAGATTTGGTTAAATTTCTTAAATAATATAGGAGGATAAGGCATGACACATTTTGAACGAGTAGAATGGATATTGTTTCAGTCGAAAGTTTCGACAAGAGAATTGAAGAAAATCACAGGTGTTTCGAAACAGACGATACTTGATTATCGGACAGGTAAAAAGGACATTTTGTCTAAAATGAAATATAAAACGGCTTTGAATTTAGAAGAAAGTTTTGATGAAGTTAGGGCAATTGACGAAAAGTGCTATGATTGGCGATGGGATAGAGAAACAGGCGAAGATAGATATTAAAAAGTTTCCTAAATGTTACAGTTTGGAATAAATTGTAGGCATTTAGGAAATCAAAAAAATATATTTAAAGGGGGAATGAAGTAAATGATAAATTTAGACCGAGTTAAATGGGTTTTATTTCAATCAAAAGTTTCAACGAAAGAAATAGCATATGTTATGAAAAACATTTCCAAAGGCACCATCTTGGATTATAGAACGGGGAAAAAAATTATTGAAAATAACATGTTAATAAAGACTGCAATTAAGATTGATGAAGTTTATGAAGAAATAAAAAAGATTGATAAAAAGTACGAAAATTGGCAGTGGGATAAAACAACAGGCGAAGATAAAAACAATAGTTTTTGGCAATGGCGTAAAAGAAAGAAAAAGGATAAAAGCGATGAAAAATTAGAGAAGCTGAAAGAAGAACATGAAAAGAGAAGAAATAGAAATAAAAGCAAAAATAAAAAGCGTGGGAATGGAATAGTGCCAATGCAAAGTTCTCGAAATAAGAGAAGATAATATAAAAGGTGTTAAATATTGACACCTAATATATTTATTGATACTATGTAATTAGTTGGAAAGAAATGATTATATTTTTTTTACAGTATTAGGTGTTAAATTTTAACACTTAAAATAGTCAAAAAAAGAGAGGTAATTGTGATGTACAAATTACCGAATGGTAATTTAATAGAATTTAATATCAGTCATCGAGTTAAAGGTGATAGAAAAGCAACGGATAAAGATTTTGAAAGACATTTTAAAGACGAGAAAAAACGTAATGAAGCAAAAGAAATTTTTACAGTTTATAACGAAATAACTAATCAATTTAAAGGGTGATGTATATGAGTAAATCAGAAATAAGACTTACTGAAGTAAGAGCAAAACAAGCAAATAAATTAAGACAAAAACATAAAGATACACTTGGTCTTACGCAAGAAGATTTTTACAATCACATTTTGAAAAAGGTAGTAGCGAATGATTATGCGTATATGAGGGGGCGTGAAAGAAAAGATAAAACAAGAGTTAAAATTGATAAGGAATTAAAAAATAAAGCATCTGAAAAAGCTAAGTATTTAGGCTTTTCTACATTAAATGAAATGTTAGAAGAAATCATAGCTAAAGAATATAAGGATAGCGTCTACAAATCAAAAAAAGCGTATGAAAGGTTTGAGAGTGTGGGTAAAAAACATTTAGAAATTGCTAGTGAAAATAAAAGGCGAAAAAACTATGAAGATTTAACGTCTGAAGAAAAAGTTGAAATGAAAAGTAAAATTAAAAAAGCTAAGCAAAAACGTGATGAAAGAAGAAGGGAGGATTAAATATGAAAAACAAAATTAGCACTTCAATCACGCTGTCGGAAGATGTAGTTAAAGCATTAGACATTATTGTAAAAGAGTATGAAGGGAATTTGCCTATTAAAAGTCGGTCGAGATTATTTGAATATTTAACTAAAAGAATAGTTGATGAAATTCTTAACGACGAAGCAACATTTATAAATAATGTTGAAAACGTTAAAAAAGAACTGGAATTAAATGGATATACAGAAAATACTTATTTTTCCCCTAAAGGAGATGGTGACGATGAATGAACAAGAAAGAATTTCCGAAATTGTGTGCGAAGAACTGTATGGGAAAATGTTTAGCGAACTTTCGTACCATGACAAAATGATGATTGAAAGCATAGCTATTAGCTTAATGAAAAGTAAAATTAAATCAGATGAAAATGTGATATTGGAACCTCAAGCGATTAAGGAAATGCAAATGTTGTTGTCTGTAGAAATGTATGAATTAAATTTAGATTTTATTGATGATAAGCAAAGAACTTCGGTAAACAGAGTGGTAAATAAAATCTTTGGAAGCAAGTTTCAGATGATGCTTACCTGACCTAAAGTAACATTGAGAAACACAAGCGATTTTTGGTGCGTATAACTTCTGAGAAATTAAAGAGGGTTTTAACGATGAATAATTATGAACTACCGATTTATACGAAAATGGGAAGGACAATCGAGGAAATACGAGAATTATTAAATCGTATACGCCAATCACGTATCAAGATACAAAATAACCCGGTAGCGATAAAACAACGGTCAAAAGGTCTTTTCTGTGGAACAATGCTTCTGCCTTCAGAACTGGCAATGCGTACAGAAGCAATACTACACGCATATGGCTATGAAGATATTGCCGACTTTTTATTGACGATAAAACCGAAACATCAACATACAGTGGATTGTTATATACCCTTTTATATTAAGCAAGAGGACGTGTATAAGACCATTTTAAAACGTATCGCAAATGGTGATGATGATTTGTGTGAAGTAAAGCCTTTGATTGAATGTAAGCTCTGTGAGAGCTTCACAGATACGTTTGTACACCAACGAGCGAAGGAAGGCACACGAGATGTAATCACTAGACGAAAAGTCCTTTTTGCCCCACGTAAAGATAAACTATTGGATATTGACGAAGTAACGTGGTTACAAGCAGTGAAACGGTTTAATGAGGTGGATAAATACGAAGAACTCGGCATTGATAACTATGCGAATGAGATGTATCAACGAGAACTAGCAACAATGGAAGATGACGAAACAAATGGACATCAACTCACGGGTTTTAATAAAGAGCGTATGAAACAGATTTTGCGTAAACAAAATAAACGTAGATAGGATTGATGATTGTTATTGCTAGTTAGTCGCAAAAATATAATTATATTTTTAAACGTGAGCGTGATGGACAAAAAACTAAAAACTTGATAAAAACAACGATTATAAATGATTTATAAAAATGAAAGTAAAGAAAAAAAATAAAATATTTCAACCTCTTAAAGATGTTGTAATGACAGTAAAACATTGATTTGTTGCTATTTTTACGCAATAATTAATTGCTTCATAATATTGTGATTATACAGAATATATGTTATGTTGTATTTAACATCAAATCAAAGGAGGTTGATTGAATTTTAAAGATGTAAAAATAATAAAAAAACGAGGTGAAAAAATATGAAACAACAAACAAAAGGTCGCTTAAAAACAACTGGTGAATTGTTTTTAGCAGTATTAATCGGTGTCATTATTGGCGTACTCGTCTTACTTTTAATGTTTGGTTTTGATTATTCAAAAAAATCTTATGAACAAGCAAATGCAAACGCACATGAATTGGAACAGATTGAAAACAAAATAGATAAGATGAATTATGATGCGATGAGAACAAAAGATGATTTGAAAAGAAATAAAAAAGAAGTACGAAATGTAAGAAAAGATTTGAGAGAAATGGAAGAAGGTAAAAGTTTGGTAGAACAAGATGAAAAATATGGTTTCTATCGAGCGAATTAGTAAAAAAGCAACCACCTACCAACGAGCATGTTGGTAGTAGTGGTTGATACATAATAAAAAAAAGAGGTGTACAAAATGGAAAATGAAAATAAAAAAATGGTTGAACAATATGAGGAACAAGTAGCACGAGAAGGCAAAGATAGAGAAAAACGTGGCACAGTGATGCTACTTGGTAATCGAGAATATTACTTTAAGTTTTTACAGAATGAACATAGAGATATGGTAGGTAAAACAGAAAAAGGATTAGTTGAACATATGTTAAAGAAAATTATTGTTGGTGATTATGATGATTTACAACCTGAAGAACCTGAAAGTAAACGTAGAATGTTTGTAAATAAAGAATTACGAGATAAAGCAGATGAACGAGCAAAAGCAAATGGTTTTAGCAATATAAGTGAAATGATTAATCGTATTATTAAGAAAGAAGGTTATGAACAACCTCGTAAGAAGTTTGGTAATCGAGCATTTGCATTTAAACAAATTGGTGAAGATGAAATTGATATGAGTGAAATGAATGGTGGTAATAAGGAAGAATAATATAGAAGGTGTAGCAAATGGAGTATTTAAGCAATGTAAATTTCACGCTTTTCACAAAAGGTATATCGGCAGGCAGACCACAAATATATAAAAACGGTGGCGTTGGTGATACACCAAGATATAACCAATTTAAAAAAGAAATAGAAGAAATACTATTGAGAGATTTAGATGAATATACACTTAATCACATTATGAAATGTTTTGAAGAAGGTACGGGGTATGAAGTAGTCATTACTTGTTATTATAAAGTTGTCAATTCGGACTATTGGAACACGCCGATGATAACAACGCCCGATGTTGATAATGTGGCAAAAGCGTTATTCGACCAAATACTCGGACGATTAGGTATTAATGATAGTAAGATATTTGATTTAAGAATTAGAAAATATTATGGGAAAGAAAATAAGATAGACTTTGATATAAACACTTATGATATTAAGAAATATGAAAGTTATAACAAAGTAAGAAATAAAGAAAGACGTAAAAAACGTGAACGAAAAAAAGAAGCAAGTTTTGAAGAACGATGGAATAAATATAAAGAAATATTCGAATTAGATTAAAGTGAAAGGGTGGTGAATGTAATGGGTAGAAAACTCAAAGAAGAAAAACGAAAGAAAGTAAGTTTTACGACAGGCGAGGATATAATTGAAATGCTCGATTTTTTAATACAGTCATCTAAAGGCGTTGTACCTATTCAATCGAGAAGTCATTTAATAGAGTTACTGATTAAATCGTTTTGTTATCAAGTTTTAAATGGATATAACACATTTTTATATGATGTGGAAGATATAAAAGAAAAGTTGGAAGCCAATGGCTTTAACCGTAATACGTTGACAGTATTGAATAGTGATAGTGCTTACCAATATGTTGAATATCAAGAGAAGATTGAGAAGCAGTCGAACGCTATAGAGAAAATGAAACAAGATGCTCGAGAAATGAATGAAACCGTAGAACGTAAAAAAGCAGAGAAAAAAGCACTTGAAGAAGAAATAGCAAAATTGAAAGCAGAAAGAGAAAAATATGGTAGCAGTGAAGCAACGTTTAAAGATGAAAATAGAAATCATAAACAACCTGAAGTGAAACGTAACACGAAAGAAAAATCTAATAACCGAAGAAAGAGAAATCAGTCACGAGAAGTTATTGCAACAGTCGATGGTGTTGTTTTTGTAGATGTTTTAACAGATACACAAATTGAAATATTAACAAAAGAAAATTACCAAGACAAATTACAAAAGCGTGGTTATTTTGTTCAGATGAGCGAAGATGGTGAATTAGAAATATCAGGTAAAACCATTGGAGTGCTAAAGAAATATGGTGATATGGAATTTGAAGGTTATGAAGAAAATACAGATGATGTCAAAGAAATAGTAAAAGAAGCAGATGGACGCATTACGGAAGATGACGAAGGAAATAAGTATTTTATTATTGGCTTAACTGAAATAAACGAGAAAAAATATAAAAATTATGAGTACCCGAAAGGTATAGGTCAGTATGGAGTAATTTATATTTCTAGTAAAAACGAACAAGTGGTTGATAAGTATATGTTTTACGATGACAAACCAATGAAAACAATAGATAAAAATGTTATTGATTATCTCATTGCAGAAATTGCAGAAGAAACAGAAACAACTTACAAAGCATTGTTTAAACAAGTAAATAGAGAAGATGAATTGAAATACTTCAAAGAAGATTTAGCAAATAATCGTACACCGATGATAAGAATAATTGAATGAGAAAAGGGGTGGTATCAATGGTAGTTATGACAAACTATGAGAGTTTTGAAAATTTTGAGTTAAGTTTTTATACGTTGAAAGGAAATATAAATGAATTGCTTGAAGAACTTGAAGTTAGAGAAATGACGAAAAATGCACTTGAACGTGATATTCAAAGACTTGAAAAAAATGCAGAAGATATGGAATTAGATATTGGTGAAGTGATTGCACAACTTGAAAGTAATGAAGAAGAACGTGAATTTGAAGAATTTGATATTGAAGAAAGTAATTATGGTGCAGAAAACGAAGCTATTGAAGGGTTACAATCAGTGAAATCGGCATTAAATAGTTTGTTAAATGTTGATAGAGATAAAGCAGAAGATTTAGTAGAGAATTATCAAACGTTGATTAGTGAAGTTTATCGTAACTTAAATGAAGTTTTTGATTATCATGGCGACGAAGAAGTAAAAAGAATATTGGTAAATAACACAGGCAGTATCGCAGATGCTAGAGATGGTATAAAAGAAGCGTGGGATAACGCAAAAATTAACATGAAAATAGCATTTGATGATGAATTAGATTTTGAAGGGAACGAACTTGGTAAACGAGTGAGTGTAATTAATAATGAATTGGTTTATAACGAAAAACACTCGGTTAAGGCAATTCAATTAGTACCTCCTTTAAAAACAGGTTTAGAAAACTTGGTAGAAGTTTTAACTAAAAACGAGTTGTATTCCGAAGAAATAGAAGAATACTTCGCAGTGGTGAATGAGAGAGCAAGCGAACTTCTTAAATGGTTTTCGTCATGGCGATAAAATAATAAAACATTAAAGGTGGTGGTAAGGAACATAAAAATAATGAAGAAAACGAAAGGTGGTAGAACATATGGAAAAAGAACAAAGAATGAAAGAATGTTTAGCGAGGTTTTGTTATTCACAAGAGTATGAAAGGTTATCAGAGTTAGAGCAAAATAGAGTAACTGCTTTGATAGACGAGATGATTAGTCAAATGAATACAAATGATAACAAAACGTCACTCGACAAAGTGGTAGAAAAATTAGGCACTGAAAGAGAATACTATGAGGTTGAAATGGAGGAAAATGAAGAACGATTTACTGAAATTGTCGAAGAATTAAGAAGGTATAGTAATGAAATCAAAACAGAAACATCAATTTTGGAAAATATAAAACACGATATTAGGCAAGAAAGATTAAAGCTAGAAGATGCAGTAGCTTATTTAGACGATAAAATAAACAAAATGGTGAATGAATTTTAAATACAGAAAGGTTTGATAAATATGTTGAATTTTACAGATGAAAATGCAGAACGAAAAGCGTTGTTTGAGCGAAAATTATCTGCAAAAACAATGCTAATAACTTATATGATAATGACGGTATTCATGCTATTCTTTCCGGGTGTTAGTCAACCGGGAGGTTGGTTTGGTTTCTTATTCGTACTTATAGTATTTGGTGGTATGCTATTTGTACAAACGACATTCCCAATTGATGAAATCTTTTTAAATGTATTAGTTGGGTTTATTTTAACAAAAGGTATTTTATCGGTACTTTATGGCACTATACATTCAAACACAATTAGTACAGGAGTAGATGAAGAAATTAAAATACCTTTTGTGGCAACATTGTTCTTAATTGAGGTTATTGTTTGTATTTTTAACTTTGTCGTTTTCTATAATGGTTTTAGAATGGTTAGAAAAAGCGAAGAAGCAATGCCATTTGAAGTTGAATTTTTCACTAAGTCACCGAGAGTAACATTTATTGGAACAATCATTGGTGCATTTGTTGCTTCATTCTTTGTAAGTGGTGGTTACGACACTGGTGAAGGTATTGGAAAAGTTATCATGGTAATCCTTTTTGTCATTGGTTATCTAATTGGTAGAGGTATTTTAAATGGAACAATGAAAGAAAATATTAGTCAACACATGGATAATAGACGAGAAGTAAAACGACAAGCAAGAGAAGAAATGATGAAAAAACATTATAAAAACAAAGTTAAAGGTGGAAGATTTAGAAGATAACGAGGTGAAAATATGATGGTTTCAGATAAATTAGAGAAGGAACTAGAAGAAGAACTAGAAGAAATGGCAATTCTAGGATTAGAGCGATTTAAGAAAGATAAACAAAAAACAAAAGATAAAAATATGCTTGAAAAAGATGATGCAGACTTGGTAAATAATGAATTTGAAGAAGTGGATAGTGATGTGTTCCATGATGGAACACTCACTACTTCTGAAAATGAATTAAATGATGATGAAGCATGTCACGAATATTTAAGTTTAATTGTGTTTAATGAAGAAAAAATAGGTTGTGTATATGAAGAAAATCAGATATTCAAAACAGATAATACACGAAACAATCAAGAAATGTGTGCAAAATCAATAAGTGAAAACATTACTGATGATAAAGAAGAACAACGATTATTGGAAAGTATACTTAATGAAAAGTTTTCATTAAATGAAGAAGATGGTGACTTAACTGTATTTGAAGGTTTTGAAATGGATACGGTGAAGTCCGAAGAAAACGAAACTATCGTTGCCCTTATTTACGATATGGAAAGAGATGAAATTACAAGTTTTGAAATAGCAAAAGAAGATATTGAAGATTTAGATATGAATGGAATTGGTAACTATGTTTACGATGAATACTTTGAAAGTTTAGAAGATTAGAAAATTAAAAAAATGAAAGAGTGGTGAAGAATAATGAAATTTATTCAAGTAGTCATATCTTTAATAGGTATTGTAGGTAGTATTTTAATTGGAGGTATATTTGCGTTATCAGGTCTTTTTCAATTATTAGGTGTATTAGACCGAGAAGGTATGGGAATTAATTTAATTTTTGGTTTTGGAGTATTGTTCATAGGTTGTGTTGTTGTTCCGTATCTAGCGAAAATGTTTTTTGGAACAGGTGAAAAGCGACCGAGTAATAATGGTAATCCAATCAGTAATTTGTTTGGAAACATAAAAGAAAATAAAGAAATTGTAGAGAGAGAAGCACTTGAAATGAAAGAAGATAGTTTAGAAATAAACGAAATGTTTAATAAATACAAAAAGCAATAAGAAAAAAGGAGTGATTAATATGCGGGGTAATACTGAAAGAATATATAACTGCATTGGTTATAAAGAAGATAAGAATGGTGAATTGCCAACTTTGTTACAATATTATCCTATGGAAAAATATAATCCAACTTTCAGAAAAGATGCTAAAAGATATGAAAGTGAACTTGAAGGATTATTGGAAAAAGGGTCAGAAATGGCTTTAAACATGGATTTGTGGAGTAAAAAATCGGATTATATTAAATTGAGAGAACTCCAAAGAAAAACGGGCGAAGTATTTGATGCAGAGGAAAATTATATGGCTATAATGGGTCGAGTGGAAGAAGGTTATGTATTTTCTATTCTTGAAGCCCCTTATGGTTTTAGTAGAGAGAATTTAAAAGAAAAAGCAGAACGAATGAATACATCTTTGCTTAATGCAGAAGAAGTAATTCTTTGCGACATTGATGTAAAAACATTACGTTTGGAACATAATAATTTTTTATTCAAACTTAATCCAAAACTGACTTTGTTATTTAGAGATGAGGCAAGCCCTGACCCATTAGATAATATTTGGGAAATAGAAAGTGCTAGGGATATAGATTATGATTTGAAAAAAATGGAATTTTATACTGCTATTGGTGAAACAGGTGATAAAGTTGCTATACCGTTTAAAGAAAACGGTGGTTTCTTAGTTACAGGTGTCCCCGGTTCCGGTAAATCTGCTTCTTTCTTACCTTTACTAACTTCAATGTTGTATCAAGATGCAATAGATTTAACATTGGTAGACGGTAAGACTGCACCAAGTGAATTAGATGATTTTAGAGAATATGGTTTAGCCGATGTATATAAATTGAAAGTAAACGAAGGCGAACGAAACTTCGAGGAAATTTTAAAAGTGCTAAAAGATTTTGACGAAGGATTGGCAAAAAGAGCAGATGAATTTAAAGAAAAATATAACGTAGCAAACTTTTGGCATATTCCAATTGAAGAACGACCAAAATTGAAGATGTTGGTCATAGACGAGTGTCAAGTTTTCTTTAATACAACAGGTAAGAAAACAGAAGATAAAAAACTTATTGAAGCAATAAGCTCTACTGTTGAGAATTCCGTTCGTATCGGACGAGCTTATGGAGGTATGGTTTGCTTATCAACACAAAAACCTTCTCGGAACTCAATGCCATCTGATTTGAGAGATACCTGTGCATTACGGGTGGCGTTACAAACTAAAACGCAAGAAGCAGAAAGAATGATATTAGGTGAACGAAGTGGTGAAGAACCTGACAGATTACTTGCGACAAAAATTGGTAAAAAACCGGGCGTTGCTATTACAGAAAACGAAGGTGGCGACCGAGAAAGAATAAGATTTGTATTTTATCGATATGAAAATTTTATAGAAGATTTGAAAGAGATTAAAGAAGAAAAACGAAAGAAAATGATGTCGAAATAATTTTAAAGACGAACTCAACCTTAAAAAACAGGTTGAGTTTTTTATTTCTGTTTTTAAATGACTAAAGTAGACAACTGACTAAAATAGACAGTATTATTTATAAGCCAAAAGGAAATGCCAAAACTAGCCACAA
>NZ_JAESKG010000021.1:0-1428 GCF_017891965.1 Staphylococcus sp. GDY8P126P
GGTTATTTTCTGTACACTCTTGTTATTTACATAAGACCCTTTAACATACCGTACCAATACATTTTAGGTAATAAATCTTTTTTAAAAATATACATACTTCTTCGTTCTTTGGCCTGGTTAAAAGGCAATGTTTCTTTTGGTTTTTTATTATAATCAAACTCGGCAAGTATTAATTTATTGTACCCGGTAACGATAGGGCACGAAGTATAACCATCATAATGATGCGTCAACATTTCATTATCCATTACTTGCAATAGGTTATTAACAACTATAGGCGCTTGTTTACGAATTGCTGCTCCTGTTTTGGAAGTAGGTGCATTTGAAGCATCACCAAGCCCAAATATGTTAGAGTAGCTTTTATGCTGTAATGTGGTTGGGTTAACATCTACCCAACCATCACTATCTGAAAGTGTACTTTCTTTAAGTACACCTAAGGGACCCATGGGTGGTGTTACATGTAACATTTCATAATCTATTGTCTTTCTATCGTCTGTTTTAATGTGTTCAAATGTAGCCTCTTTTTTGTCTCCGTCAATTTCAACAAGATTATAATTATAATTGACAATTATATCCCTTTCTTCAACAATTTTCTCTAATTCTTTATTATATTTGCCTACGTCAAATAAAGCATCTTTTGGCGTTTCGTATATCACATTAGCATTAGAACGGATATTATGTTTTCTAAAATAATCTTCAGCTAAATACATAATTTTCATAGGTGCGCCTCCACATTTGATAGGCGTATTAGGATGCGTGAAAATCGCGTTCCCTTGTTTAAATTTAGAAATTTGTCTCCAAGTTTCGCGAACATAGTTAGGTGAATAGTTAGAACAAACACCATTTTTACCTATATTCTCTTTTAATCCTTTAATAGAAGACCAATTAATCTGTAATCCAGGGGCTACCACTAAAAATTCGTAACTAACGACCGAATTATCTCTTAAAATAATGCTATTGTTTTCAGGTTGAAAGCTTGAAACAGCATTTTTTATCCATTGAACACCTTCAGGCATAACACTTTTCATATCTTTACGAGAACTTTTTAAACTCGATACCCCAGCACCAACCAAAGTCCATAACGGTTGATAATAATGATATTCAGCCGGGTCTATAATTGCTATTTTTCCTTTTAAGCTTTGATTTTTTCTTAATAGTCTTGATGCCACGGTAATACCTGCTGTACCGCCACCTACAATAACAATTTGATAATACTTACTCATTTTTCCACACCCTTAAATTATTTTAATGATTCTGGAAAATCTTGATAGCCTTCTCTAATATTCACGACATTTTCAAATCCTTTATTTTCTAAGATACCCACTGCGATTGAACTTCTAACACCTGACTGACAATGTACGTATATTTTATCCTCTTTATTAAATGGAATATTTTCATTTAATAATTTACCATGCGGAATATTGACTGCTT
>NZ_JAESKG010000022.1:0-5193 GCF_017891965.1 Staphylococcus sp. GDY8P126P
ACAAAAATTTATTGTTGACTTAACAAAAACTTAATGTTATAATAAATTCTTGTAACGTATAAATGAACATTGAAAACTGAATTGCAATATGTCAACGTTAATTCCGAACGCAACATTAAATTGTTGGTTCAAAACAAGTGTTAGAGATAACACAAATTAGTATTTTATGAGCTAATCAAACATCATAATTCATTTATGGAGAGTTTGATCCTGGCTCAGGATGAACGCTGGCGGCGTGCCTAATACATGCAAGTCGAGCGAACAGATAAGGAGCTTGCTCCTTTGACGTTAGCGGCGGACGGGTGAGTAACACGTGGGTAACCTACCTATAAGACTGGGATAACTTCGGGAAACCGGAGCTAATACCGGATAACATTTGGAACCGCATGGTTCTAAAGTGAAAGATGGTTTTGCTATCACTTATAGATGGACCCGCGCCGTATTAGCTAGTTGGTAAGGTAACGGCTTACCAAGGCGACGATACGTAGCCGACCTGAGAGGGTGATCGGCCACACTGGAACTGAGACACGGTCCAGACTCCTACGGGAGGCAGCAGTAGGGAATCTTCCGCAATGGGCGAAAGCCTGACGGAGCAACGCCGCGTGAGTGATGAAGGGTTTCGGCTCGTAAAACTCTGTTATTAGGGAAGAACAAACGTGTAAGTAACTGTGCACGTCTTGACGGTACCTAATCAGAAAGCCACGGCTAACTACGTGCCAGCAGCCGCGGTAATACGTAGGTGGCAAGCGTTATCCGGAATTATTGGGCGTAAAGCGCGCGTAGGCGGTTTCTTAAGTCTGATGTGAAAGCCCACGGCTCAACCGTGGAGGGTCATTGGAAACTGGGAAACTTGAGTGCAGAAGAGGAAAGTGGAATTCCATGTGTAGCGGTGAAATGCGCAGAGATATGGAGGAACACCAGTGGCGAAGGCGACTTTCTGGTCTGTAACTGACGCTGATGTGCGAAAGCGTGGGGATCAAACAGGATTAGATACCCTGGTAGTCCACGCCGTAAACGATGAGTGCTAAGTGTTAGGGGGTTTCCGCCCCTTAGTGCTGCAGCTAACGCATTAAGCACTCCGCCTGGGGAGTACGACCGCAAGGTTGAAACTCAAAGGAATTGACGGGGACCCGCACAAGCGGTGGAGCATGTGGTTTAATTCGAAGCAACGCGAAGAACCTTACCAAATCTTGACATCCTTTGAAAACTCTAGAGATAGAGCCTTCCCCTTCGGGGGACAAAGTGACAGGTGGTGCATGGTTGTCGTCAGCTCGTGTCGTGAGATGTTGGGTTAAGTCCCGCAACGAGCGCAACCCTTAAGCTTAGTTGCCATCATTAAGTTGGGCACTCTAGGTTGACTGCCGGTGACAAACCGGAGGAAGGTGGGGATGACGTCAAATCATCATGCCCCTTATGATTTGGGCTACACACGTGCTACAATGGACAATACAAAGGGCAGCTAAACCGCGAGGTCATGCAAATCCCATAAAGTTGTTCTCAGTTCGGATTGTAGTCTGCAACTCGACTACATGAAGCTGGAATCGCTAGTAATCGTAGATCAGCATGCTACGGTGAATACGTTCCCGGGTCTTGTACACACCGCCCGTCACACCACGAGAGTTTGTAACACCCGAAGCCGGTGGAGTAACCATTTATGGAGCTAGCCGTCGAAGGTGGGACAAATGATTGGGGTGAAGTCGTAACAAGGTAGCCGTATCGGAAGGTGCGGCTGGATCACCTCCTTTCTAAGGATATATTCGGAACATCTTCTTACGAAGATGCAGGAATAACATTGACATATTGTATCCCATTGGAGTATTCATTGCATTATTTTGTACATTGAAAACTAGATAAGTAAGTAAAATTTATGATTTTACCAAGCAAAACCGAGTGAATTAGAGTTTTTTAACAAGCTTTGAATTCAAAAAGAAATAATCGCTAGTGTTCGAAAGAACACTCACAGATTAATAACATTTTGGGTTTTCAACCGACTTGTTCGTGTTGAAAGTCAAAAAAGATTAAGTTATTAAGGGCGCACGGTGGATGCCTTGGCACTAGAAGCCGACGAAGGACGTTACTAACGACGATATGCTTTGGGGAGCTGTAAGTAAGCTTTGATCCAGAGATTTCCGAATGGGGAAACCCAGCACGAGTTATGTCGTGTTATCGATATGTGAATACATAGCATATCTGAAGGCAGACGCGGAGAACTGAAACATCTTAGTACCCGCAGGAAGAGAAAGAAAAATCGATTCCCTGAGTAGCGGCGAGCGAAACGGGAAGAGCCCAAACCAACGAGCTTGCTTGTTGGGGTTGTAGGACACTCTATACGGAGTTACAAAAGAACAGACTAGACGAATCATCTGGAAAGATGAATCAAAGAAGGTAATAATCCTGTAGTCGAAAGTTTGTTCACTCTTGAGTGGATCCTGAGTACGACGGAACACGAGAAATTCCGTCGGAATCTGGGAGGACCATCTCCCAAGGCTAAATACTCTCTAGTGACCGATAGTGAACCAGTACCGTGAGGGAAAGGTGAAAAGTACCCCGGAAGGGGAGTGAAATAGAACTTGAAACCGTGTGCTTACAAGTAGTCAGAGCCCGTTAATGGGTGATGGCGTGCCTTTTGTAGAATGAACCGGCGAGTTACGATTTGATGCAAGGTTAAGCAGTGAATGTGGAGCCGTAGCGAAAGCGAGTCTGAATAGGGCGTTGAGTATTTGGTCGTAGACCCGAAACCAGGTGATCTACCCATGACCAGGTTGAAGTTCAGGTAACACTGAATGGAGGACCGAACCGACTTACGTTGAAAAGTGAGCGGATGAGTTGTGGGTAGCGGAGAAATTCCAATCGAACCTGGAGATAGCTGGTTCTCTCCGAAATAGCTTTAGGGCTAGCCTCAAGTGATGATTATTGGAGGTAGAGCACTGTTTGGACGAGGGGCCCTTATCGGGTTACCGAATTCAGACAAACTCCGAATGCCAATCAATTTAACTTGGGAGTCAGAACGCGGGTGATAAGGTCCGTGTTCGAAAGGGAAACAGCCCAGACCACCAGCTAAGGTCCCAAAATATATGTTAAGTGGAAAAGGATGTGGCGTTGCCCAGACAACTAGGATGTTGGCTTAGAAGCAGCCATCATTTAAAGAGTGCGTAATAGCTCACTAGTCGAGTGACACTGCGCCGAAAATGTACCGGGGCTAAACATATTACCGAAGCTGTGGATTGTCCGTAAGGACAATGGTAGGAGAGCGTTCTAAGGGCGTTGAAGCATGATCGCAAGGACATGTGGAGCGCTTAGAAGTGAGAATGCCGGTGTGAGTAGCGAAAGACGGGTGAGAATCCCGTCCACCGATTGACTAAGGTTTCCAGAGGAAGGCTCGTCCGCTCTGGGTTAGTCGGGTCCTAAGCTGAGGCCGATAGGCGTAGGCGATGGATAACAGGTTGATATTCCTGTACCACCATTATTCGTTTTAAGCGATGGGGGGACGCAGTAGGATAGGCGAAGCGTACGATTGGATTGTACGTCCAAGCAGTGAGATTGAGTGTTAGGCAAATCCGGCACTCTTAAGATTGAGCTGTGATGGGGAGAGGAAATTGTTTCCTCGAGTCGTTGATTTCACACTGCCAAGAAAAGCCTCTAGCTAGAATTGTGGTGCCCGTACCGCAAACCGACACAGGTAGTCAAGATGAGAATTCTAAGGTGAGCGAGCGAACTCTCGTTAAGGAACTCGGCAAAATGACCCCGTAACTTCGGGAGAAGGGGTGCTCTTTAGGGTTAACGCCCAGGAGAGCCGCAGTGAATAGGCCCAAGCGACTGTTTATCAAAAACACAGGTCTCTGCTAAACCGTAAGGTGATGTATAGGGGCTGACGCCTGCCCGGTGCTGGAAGGTTAAGAGGAGTGGTTAGCTTCTGCGAAGCTACGAATCGAAGCCCCAGTAAACGGCGGCCGTAACTATAACGGTCCTAAGGTAGCGAAATTCCTTGTCGGGTAAGTTCCGACCCGCACGAAAGGCGTAACGATTTGGGCACTGTCTCAACGAGAGACTCGGTGAAATCATAGTACCTGTGAAGATGCAGGTTACCCGCGACAGGACGGAAAGACCCCGTGGAGCTTTACTGTAGTCTGATATTGAAATTCGGCACAGCTTGTACAGGATAGGTAGGAGCCTGAGATACGTGAGCGCTAGCTTACGTGGAGGCGTTGGTGGGATACTACCCTCGCTGTGTTGGATTTCTAACCCGCACCATTTATCATGGTGGGAGACAGTGTCAGATGGGCAGTTTGACTGGGGCGGTCGCCTCCTAAAGAGTAACGGAGGCGCTCAAAGGTTTCCTCAGAATGGTTGGAAATCATTCATAGAGTGTAAAGGCATAAGGAAGCTTGACTGCGAGACTTACAAGTCGAGCAGGGTCGAAAGACGGACTTAGTGATCCGGTGGTTCCGCATGGAAGGGCCATCGCTCAACGGATAAAAGCTACCCCGGGGATAACAGGCTTATCTCCCCCAAGAGTTCACATCGACGGGGAGGTTTGGCACCTCGATGTCGGCTCATCGCATCCTGGGGCTGTAGTCGGTCCCAAGGGTTGGGCTGTTCGCCCATTAAAGCGGTACGCGAGCTGGGTTCAGAACGTCGTGAGACAGTTCGGTCCCTATCCGTCGTGGGCGTAGGAAATTTGAGAGGAGCTGTCCTTAGTACGAGAGGACCGGGATGGACATACCTCTGGTGTACCAGTTGTCGTGCCAACGGCATCGCTGGGTAGCTATGTATGGACGGGATAAGTGCTGAAAGCATCTAAGCATGAAGCCCCCCTCAAGATGAGATTTCCCAACTTCGGTTATAAGATCCCTCAAAGATGATGAGGTTAATAGGTTCGAGGTGGAAGCATAGCGATATGTGCAGCTGACGAATACTAATCGATCGAAGACTTAATCAAATTTTAAATGTTTTGTTTGGTTGAATCATATTTTACTTACTATCTAGTTTTGAATGTATAATTTCATACATTTCATTGTCTGGTGACAATGGCAAGGAGGTCACACCTGTTCCCATGCCGAACACAGAAGTTAAGCTCCTTAGCGCCGATGGTAGTCGGACTTACGTTCCGCAAGAGTAGGACGTTGCCAGGCAATTGATATGGAGGATTAGCTCAGCTGGTAGAGCATCTGCCTTACAAGCAGAGGGTCGGCG
>NZ_JAESKG010000023.1:0-26445 GCF_017891965.1 Staphylococcus sp. GDY8P126P
CAATTATACGGACTTTATCCAATTACTGATACTGGTAAAAATGAATTAAATCAATTTAAAGCAAATTGGCATTATTTGAATAATGGTATGAATAATTTGATGAGGAGTGTAAACGATGTTAACTAAAAAAGCTGAAGATTTTTTACTAAAGCTGCGTATCGAATTATTATTTCGTGGTAAAAACGAAAAAGATGTTAACGCGATTGAAGAAGAATTACGTGACCATATTACCACTGCTGAAGCACAAAACGAAAATGTCGATGACTTATTGAATACACCTATAAAAAACTATGCCAACACATTTTCAAAGGAACTAAATTTAACACAAGGTATTTATAAATATATATTTTATTTCATTTCTTTCATGATTATTATGGTAGTCATTCCTAGGATGCTTGATAACTCATTTTAACTAACGTTAGCGCTCATGCTTTATATACTATTTATATTTATAGGTTCTTTCGTACTTATATTATTTGTCATTAAAAAATTAATTATGACATGGGGAGATAGTAAAAAGACTTATATTGCTGTTGGTTTTTCATCAGCTATCGTCTTCGGTATTTATATATTAAGTGAGTATTTATTACGACATTATCCAATATTTATTTTTTGGTCACCTAATCAAACTACTAATTTTATTATTGGCATAATACTTTTATTACTAACAATGGCCATTTGCTTGCTATTAAAGAAAAAATATTTTGCTGGTCTTATTTTAATCTTATGTCTGCCTAACATAATAAGCCGGATATTTACTGGTGGCGATTACTCTAATAAAAATTTCCTAATCATTTCATCTATTGTATTAACAATTATCTCTTTATCTTTCATTGCTTATATTGTTGTACAATATTATCGTGACAAAAAATCAACCGACAATAATTAAATATAAAAAGCTACTTGATTAACAATTTGTTTCAAATATAGACCAAGCTACTGCATTAATTTTGTGTTAGTTTGGTCTATTTTTTTATCGTTTGCGTAATTCAATGTAATAAACATTACGGATTTTTAATTTAGATATTCTCATGTTTTTAATGTATTGGCATTTATTTGGACCGACTCCTACGGGAAAAGCACTAGCCGAAGACTACAGGTTATGGCAGTGCCAACGGAAAGCGTGCACAAAAAAACTGCCGACAAAGTCAAAGACTTTGTCGGTAGTCTGAACCTACTCGATAATCTAGTAGTTTTTTATATAGTTTAGTCTTCTAATGCGAATTCTAAACTCACTTGGAATTTCACATCTTTACCAATCATTACGCCACCAGTTTCAAGTGCTTGGTTGAACGTGATACCATATTTTTCGCGGTTAATTGAACCGTTAACAATAAATCCAACCGTTGTTGCACCGTTCATTGGGTTTTTACTTTGGCCTTCATATGATAAGTCAAAAGTTTCTTCATTCGTTTCGCCTTTAATTGTTACATTACCTGTGATTGATTTTTCATCTACTTTAGTAATTTCAAATTTGATTTCTGGATTATTTTCTACATCTAAGAAATCTCCACTACGTAAATGCGCATCACGATCATCTACACGTGTATCAATAGAGCTCGCATTAATTGTAAAATCACCTTTAATTGTACTTAAATCATTAATGTCGCCATCAATATTTGCATCAAACTCTGTAAATCTACCTTTAATATTTGAAATCATTAAATGTTTTACTGAAAATTCTACTACTGAATGTGCTGCATCGAAATTAAATTTTGTCATTATCACTATACCTCCAAAGTATTATAAGTTTTGTTGGTACATTTATTATACCAAGTATATAAAATACATCAAACAAAAAGCTTAAATATTTTTTCTAAATTCATTATTCCCATTTCTGAATAAAGTATTCATTTGAAGATTCAAACAATTGTGAAGGTTTATTGAAAATTATCATTCTTAATGAGCTAACATTTCCTCTTTAATTTCCTCGCTATTTAACGAATTTGGATAATATGTTGGCCAATTATCTAATTCTTTTAAAATCTTATCTTTATTATTGCCCATAAAAATATGGAAATGTGCAGCTTTTTTCGGTGCAATATTATGATCACTGAACTGTACATATTTAGGTAAATGACTATTTTGATCTACTAATTTAAAAGTATATCTCACACCTCTGTTACCTTTTTCATATTTTAAAATATCTTTGCCATCATATACATATTTCCCAGTTTCTTTTTTACCATCTTTTTCAAACGTTATTGTATCGTTTGAAATAGTAATATGACTTATATCTGTTTTATAACCTTTTTCATAATATAACTTATATGCTTTAGCAGACATGGAATCATCATCTTCTGCTTTATGTTCCATAACTTCATCCAAAGTACCATCTTTTAAGTAAGGATAAACTGATTGCCAGTTGCCTTTATAATCACCCAATGTTCTATCTTTAACTTGGCTATCTTTAAAATAACCGTCAGAAATCGCTTTATCATATTTACTCTGTTCCTTATCGTCTTCAGTTTGAATAGAATCACTCAATGCTTTATCCATATTTGTAATATTTTTCTTCATCAATGATTGATAACTCAACTTATGATCTTGTTGCTGCGATTTATTTAAAGATTCCATATTATAAAATTTTAAAGGTTTTGCCTCTGTTTCTTTACGTATTGTGTCTGTCACTTTATTTGATACATTATCTTCATAAAAAATGTATTTAGCTCCAGAATCTTTAATTTCTTTCACAATGTTCGACAATGATTTTTGTGAAGGATCTTCAGCATTCATATTTTGTACACCTTTTTGAACAAAATCATATCTTTCTGCAAGATATCCAATAGATTCATGAGATATAAATATCGTATTACCTTCTTTATTTTCAGTAATAGATTTCAAATCTTTATCTATTGCTATTAAATCTTTATTTAATTTTTCATAGTTTTTTTCATATGTTTTCTTGTGTTTAGGATCCTTCTTAATTAGTTCATCTTTAATCTCTTTAGCAAATGTCTGATCAAATTTAGGATCTAACCAAACATGAGGATCGTATCCGCCATGATGGTGATGTTCATCATGGTCATGTCCTTCTTCCTCATGACTATGTTGGTCCGTAAGCAATTGAGATTTATCTAATTTATCTTCAAGTGCTAATTTTTTATCATCTTTTTTAATTGTACTTGCTACTTTTTTAGCAACTGGATCTAAATTATCACCAGTATATAGAAATAAGTCCGCTTTTGATGCATTAATTATATCTTTTTGTGTAGGTTCGTAATTATGTAAATCTGTTCCAGCTGGGTAGATAGAATTCACCTCTACGTGTTTACCACCTATTTGTTCAGCAAATGACTTCAAAGGGAAAACAGTTGTATTTATTTTTATTTTTTCATTCGATTTTGTATTATCGGACTCTCCTTTTCCACAACCGGCTAGAACTACCATGAATGCCAGAACCATAATACTAATGTATGTAATTTGTTTCAATTTTAAAACCTCCTAAATAGTAATTGTTACGATTTATAATTATATGCTTTCTTCCTCATAAAAACAATACTAATATAAATTTTTCGTAATTATTACGATTTAATCCCGAGAAAAAACACAGACAAGTAAAATCAAAAATATGATTATACTTGTCTGTGCTCATTTCAACTTTTAGTTAAATTTCTACTCTTTTTCTAATATTTTTTTGTAATTCTCAAAATCATAAGGATCTTCTACTTTTTGGCCATGGACGAAAACAGTAGGCGCTGTTTCAATATGGTTATCTTTATATTGCTTTTGATCCTTTTTTGCAGCTACCCAAGATTTACTGTTTTCTTGTTTATAGTCGTCTTTGATTTCTTTTTTAAGCGTCGTATTAATTTTAAGTTTATCTATTTGTTGATCAACTATTTGATTTGTAATCCATGCTTTTTCTGAATTAGGTTGTTGTTTAAACATTAATTCTTGAAATTTTAAATATTGTTCTGGTGCTAGCCTTTGTACAGCATGACCTGCTCTTGAACCAATAATAGAATCATCACCTAAAAATGCCATATTAACAAATTGATAGTCCACTTTATCTGTATCAATATAGTGCTTTTTCAATTTTGGCATTACATTTTTTTCGACTTTTTTACAATATGGGCACTTAAAATCTCCATACTCAATAATCTTTATTTTCCCATCAGACGTTGTTTTATCATCTTTATGTGTATCTTCTGGGTTGGTACAAGCAGTTGCTAATACAAGTGTAAGCACTAGCACGATTGATAACCATGCTTTTTTCATTTATTACACCTCAATTTCATTTACTCGTTATTCGTCTAAATCCATATTTTCTTCTTTATAGTCTGGGTCATGTTTCTGTATATAGCCTTTTGAATTAAAATCTTTTTTAAATGTTGTTTTACCATCTTTATATTCATAAGCATAATAATGAATCTCTTCATCATTCTTAATAGGTTTATAGGCAATAATTACAAATTTGCCTTTTTCATATACATATATATTGGCATCTTTTTTGTCAAATTTGCGTTCAATATCACCTTTGTGTTGTTCTGCAAGTTTTTTCTGATAATGTTGTTGTTTATTTACTGCTTTATCTATTTTATCTGCATATTTACCACTACTACACCCAGCAATCATTAATGTAGAGATGACAATTAGCGTTATAATCTTTTTCATACTTTATTTCACTCCTAAAACAATCCTCTTTTTAAATTAAATACTTTGATATACATTATAACCGTAAGTAATATCATACACTGAATTAGCAAAATGTACTATAGTATTTTTAAAGTATATAGCCTACCAATGTGATACACTATTTAATAAAAATATTTTTAATATTACAATCTGTTTTTTTGTAAAACATGGTATTTAATAGTAAATTTGGTATACTACTTATAAGTTGTCCAACTCAATTTCAAAATAAACGTTGCCATTTAAGGAGGCAAAATATATGTTCTTTGTGAATCTTACCCCTGAAGAATTCCAAACATTCACACAAAATCACTTTTCACATTACACACAATCACGTGTTAATTATGAAGCTCAATACAATGCACACTTGTTAGGTGTTAAAGACGACAATGGCGAAGTCATTGCTGCTGGTATGTTTACAGAAGCACGCGCGCTAAAATTCTTTAAATATTTTTATAGTCAACGTGGACCTATCTTAGACTATACCAATTTGTCACTAGTTGATTTTTACTTTAGCGAATTAACAAAATATCTTAAACAACATAATTGCCTATACGTATTACTTGATCCGTATATCTTAGAAAACTTGAGAAATGCTGATGGCGAAATCAAGAAATCTTACGATAATCGTATGCTTATAAGCACTTTAGAAAAACTAGGTTATAAACATCAAGGTTATCCTGTAGGTTATTCAAAAACGAGCCAAATACGTTGGCTATCTGTCTTAGATTTAAAAGACAAATCAGAACAACAATTACTTAAAGAAATGGATTACCAAACACGACGTAATATCAAACGTACTGAAGAAATGGGCGTTAAAGTACGTCAACTTCCTATAGAAGAAACCAATCGCTTTTTCAAACTATTTAAGATGGCTGAAGAAAAACATGGCTTCAGCTTCCGTGACGAACCATACTTTGAACAATTACAAAAAGATTATCAGAGCTTTGCTTCAATACAATTAGCATATATTGATTTAAGCGAATACGTTAACGGCCTTAAACAAAAACTAGACACATTAAATCATCAAATGAAAGACGTGGAAGCTGCATTACAAGAAAGTCCAAATTCTAAAAAACAAAAAACGAAACAAACACAACTTAATCAACAAATTGTCAGTACACAACGCAAAATTGATGATACTAATAAGACAATTACGACGGATGGCCCAGTCTTAGACTTAGCAGCTGCTATCTATATTTATAATGATTATGAAGTATATTATTTATCTAGTGGTTCTAATCCAGACTATAATGCCTTTATGGGTGCTTATAAGCTGCAATGGGAAATGATTAAATTTGCAAAGAATCACAATATCGATCGTTATAATTTTTACGGGATCACTGGTGACTTTAGTGAAGACGCCATTGATTATGGTGTTCAACAGTTCAAAAAAGGCTTCAATGCAGATGTTGAAGAATATATTGGAGATTTTGTTAAGCCAATCAAACCATTACTCTACAAACTAGGAAAACGAATTGGAAAATTATAGCCTCATTGTGTAACTATGAAATAAAAAAGGTTTAGGACATGTTTTGATGTCCTAAACCTTTTTTCATGTACTAAGTTATGCTTTTACAAAATACATTTCTCTATTATGGAACTAAATGTATTTCAATTGCTAATGCACCCAAATGAAGTTCGTCAGTTGGATTATATATTTGATAGATAGATGCTAATTTTTGAGATAATTGCATCTCATCACTAAAACCTACTTCTTTATTTGAATAATGTTGTAGTAATGCTTGGAACGAATCGTACACTTTAACATTATCCACTTTCACCTTCACTTGTTCACCTGTTGCTAAATTAGTAAATTCTATGAAATCGCCTATTTGCACTGCTTGTCTTTTCTCATCATTCAATCTAACTTCTACAGTTTTTGTACTATTACTTACTAACCGAAATGGTTCTTCATATAAGCCCATCGAATGTTCTATAAAGCCTTTCACCCTTTTCCTATAAATCTTATGATGTAACATTAAAAATACCATAATCCTGTCATTTAAAACACTAAATTCGTCTTGCTCGATAATAATATAAAAACTGTCGGCAACATACACGCTGCAGACAGTTTCGGTCTTTTAATAATTATTTGCTTTGTTGTTGTTCGAGTTCTTGTTGCTCTTGATTTATTTTACGTTTACTTTTAAGCATAAATACACTGATTAAACTGATAATAGAAATGATTACAGCAAACCAAAATGCTGCGTGATAACCGCTTAACAATGCTTCATGTTGTATTTGCATTGCCATTTCTTTTTTACCCATTCCTTTATAATCACTCATATTAGGTGAAAAGTCTTTTGCTACTTGACTCATAATTGTTATTAAACCTGCCGTCCCTATGGAAGCTGATATCTGTTGAACTGTATTAGTCATAGATGAGCCATGCGCATTCATCTCTCGTGACAATTGGTTCATTGTATGCGTCATAAGTGGCATTAAACCAAGTGCTATACCAATCATTCTAATAGCGTAAATTGTCGCTAATATAGCTGATGATGTGTTTTCATCCATAAATATAAAGTATGAACTTGTTACAACGACAATCAGCATACCTATAAATGCAAGTATTTTTGCACCATATTTTTCATATAGGAAACCTGAAGCTACTGACATAATACCCATCACAATTGCACCAGGTAATAATATTAAACCAGACTGTAATGCTGTATCTTTCATAATATTTTGCACAAACATTGGTAATACTGTTTCCGAACCTATCATAGCAATCATCGTAAAGGCCATGATAACAATTCCCACTGCAAATTGACTATTTTTAAATACTGAAAAATCAAGTAACGGGGTTTCTAATCTTGTTTGACGGAAAATGAATAACACGACTAATATTAAGCCGCCAATAACTGTTGTCAGTACAACAGGATCATTCCATCCATCTCGAGATAAAGAACTTGTCCCATAAAGTAAACCACCAAAGCCTAAGACTGACAAGGCTATAGATAATATATCAATAGGCGCTTTCCTGTTGGTACCAACATTTTTCACAAATTTTATCGCACCAAGAAATGTTAGCGCTGCAATCGGCGCAACGACATGAAATAGTGAACGCCAATCAAAATACTCCACTAAATAACCTGAAAGCGTTGGACCAATGGCAGGCGCTAAACCGATAACTAAACCAAAGGTACCCATGTATTTACCACGTTCATGTGGTTCGAAAATATCTAAAATTGTAGTCATCATTAATGGCATCATAATACCTGATCCCATTGCCTGCACAATTCTTGCACATAATAAAACCGTAAAATTCGGACTAAATCCTGCAATGATTGTACCGATAAAGAATATAAAAATTGCAGTTAAGAAAACTTGTCTTGTTGAAAAACGTTGTATAATCATTGCTGATAACGGAACAACAATGCCGTTTGTTAATAAAAAGGCAGTTGTAAGCCATTGTACTTGCGTATAATCTATATCAAAATCTTTCATTATACTCGGTAATGCCGTTGTTAACAGTGTTTCATTTAATAGTCCAAAGAAACCACCAAACAACATCATTAGAATCATAATTATTTTTGTTTTTTGAGTCATTTTTATCTCCTATTTACACATTCGTCTTTAGCACATTTATTTGTCGCATTTATGCATTATACATATAAAATGTTTATCTGACATTAAAATAACTCAAAAAAATGGTGATTTTTACAAATTAGGTTATTAGATAAAAAATTAACCTCAAATCGTAATAATTACTATTTACAAAACGTACTTTTTAATTCATAATCAATTTCTATAAAGGAGGTTTTATGTATGAAATTAGACTTACAAACAGCACGTAGAAATTTAAATAGTCCTAATATCAAAACACGTAAACGCGCACGCAAAATTATTCAACAACATAAGCGTAGTAAATAATTTATCTTCATAGGATGTCGCTGTCATTTTAAACATGCCACGTTATTTTTAATATCCAACTATTTTTTCCACAATTAAAAGAGTCTAAGACATCTATTTTTGTCTCAGACTCTTTTAAACATATGCATAATAATTATCTTCCTTTAGATAACCTATTTGATTAGCTATCCTTGGTACCCTACTACTACAAACTCTTATTAAAATTATTTTTTCTGACTGGTTTGCTTTTTAAAGGCTATTTACTATTACTTTCAATTATAAGTAATATTTGTCTATAACTTGTAAGTCATCTGTAAGTTCATATATTAATGGTGCACCTGTTTTAATTTCATATCCAACGATATCTTCATCAGAAACATGCTCTAAATACTTAATCAATGCACGTAATGAATTACCATGAGCTGATACTAACACTGTTTTACCATCTAAAAGTTGTTGAGAAATTTGATCGTTCCAATACGGTATCACTCTTACTAACGTATCTTTTAGGCTTTCAGATTCAGGCATGACACGTCTATCCAAATGTTCATATTTACGGTCATTTAAATAACCTTCTCGTTGTGCTTCATCTTGTTTTGGCGGTGCAACATCATATGAACGTCTCCAAATATGTACTTGATCTTCACCAAACTTTTTACGTGCATCATCTTTATTTAGTCCTTGTAAACCACCATAATGTCTTTCATTTAATCTCCAAGATTTAATTATAGGAATAAATAATTGATTAGATTCATTTAATAAGTGATAAGTTGTTTTAATCGCACGTTCGAGTAGAGATGTATAAACTATATCGATTTCAATGCCTTGTGCTTTTAATTTTTCACCAGATGTTATGGCTTCATTTTCGCCCTGTTCTGATAGATCAACATCTGCCCATCCTGTAAATAGGTTTTCTGCATTCCACACACTTTGTCCATGTCTACATAAAATTAATTTTGGCATAATATTCCTTCTTTCATTAAGTGAAATTAAATTTTTTGCGATATTTACAGTAATATTACAATTCGCATATGCACAACATATCCCATAAATACTTTAATAATCGCATTTATGCTGTCGTCTTTGCTTTGATATATTAAAATTATAACAATTTACAATAGCTTTTGAAATAATTGTAGTCCTTTATTCACAAAAGATACTTTCTTTTTATTTTACTGTAACCTACGTTATAAAATTAGGTGTTATAGTTGTAATCGTTGAAAAAAAGCAAAGCAAATAAGGCAGTAAATTAAATAAATAGTACTTTAAACAAATTAGAACACAAACCTGTTCATTATATTAAAACAGACAGGTACATTCATTAGGAGGATTTTTAAACTATGAAAAAATTATTATTCGCATCTTTCGCATCAATTACAATTGCAGCTACTGGATACGGCGTAACATCAACAGCGGATGCTGCAGAAACACCAGTACAACAATCATCTCAATCTAATAGCGATGTATACAGCCAATTTATCGAAGCTGGTGGAACTAAAGCATTATGGGACAATATTGTAATGCCTGAATCAAGTGGTAATCCTGATGCAGTAAATGAATTAGGATATAGAGGTTTAGGACAAACGAAAGAAGCTTGGGGAACAGGCTCAGTTGAAGAACAAACTAAAGGTATGATTAAATATGCTGAAGACCGTTATGGTTCAATAGATGCAGCAATTGACTTCCGTTTAGCTAACGGTTGGTGGTAAGTATCATGTCACGAGAGTGACTTTAAAATAAATAACTTAGACTAATGAAAACAGCAATTTCTATTTTATTACAATAGAAATTGCTGTTTTTTTACGATGACATCAAATCATTATTGATTCTAATTAGGCCTGTATTTAAAGCTACTCACGAAAGCAATAAATACCTTTGTAAGAGCATAACTGATTTTGATAACATCATTTTTATATACAAAATAACTGATAGTTAAAATATGAATATTTAGATCTCAAACGCTTTTACAGTCAAGTCACATATTGACACGCTCATTTTTCATTGTATGGAAACAGGTTCTGGATGTACATAAACTGAAGAAATACCTTTTTCATGCATGTGATGTTCTACTTTGTCACAAATATGATGAGCTTCTTCCAAAGATAAATCAGATTCCACTACAATAGTGACATCTACAAAGATGCTACTGCCATGATATCGACCTTTAATTGACTGAACATCAATAACCTCTTCTATTTCTAAGACATAATTTTTATATGCTTCTAATTCTTGCTCATTGAATCCATCGCTCAAAGTGAAGATAGATTCTTTAAAAATTCCAAAGCCTGTATATATTATAAGTAGGCCTAAGATTGTCGCTAATATGATATCCACAATTGGAAAGCCGATTTGTGTAAATACTAAGCCAATAGCCGTACCAATACTGACCAAAGCATCAGACAAGTTATCTTTTGCTGCAGAATTTAGAGAACTACTATTTGTACGTTTAGCTAATTTTTGATTAATAAAGAAGACTATGATCATGATGACACCACTGATAACACTGACATAAATCGTGATTGAATTTGGTGTTGCATGTGCTCCTGAAAAAATTCGAGGGAAATTTTCTATAACAACTTGAATACCAACAAACATGATAATAAATGAAACAAGCAGTGTGGAAATATTTTCTGATTTTAAATGACCGTATGGATGATTTTTATCCGCAGGTTTTATTGAAATTTTCAATCCTATAATTACAGCTAGCGAAACGATAATATCCGTCATATTATTTAAACTATCCGCTCTTACTGCTGCTGAGTCATATACATAACCAACAAAATACTTTACTATAGACAGAATGATATAAACAATTAAACTAAGATATGCGCCTTTTTGAGCGATTTTTAAATTCTCACTTTGTGTCATGTCTGTTTCCACCTTAATTGATATTGGATAATATATTATGACGCATCAAAACAACATTTACAACATTTTTTATTATAAAATTATTTAATATAATTATTTTAATTATTTATTTAGCCTTTCCTAAAAATCACTATCAAATTGCATAAAAATAAAGGAAATAATCAAGAAATTAATTATTAGAAATTGATTTCTTGGTTGTTTCCTTCAACTAAAAAGATTAAATAAAGTTGGTGTTCCCTTTTATAACAGGAACTTTGTATCACTCGTCTCTTAATATATATTTTGATAAGACAAAGGTAATTGGAATCGTGATAATTAATCCAGCAAACGGTGCAATGACCGATGATATATGAAACCATTGTACAAATACGTATAATAAACCTGTTTGCATTCCCATATTTACAACCTGTGTCAACGGAAATTGTATAAATTTTCGCCATGTAGGTTTTACTTTATAAACAAAATAGCAGTTCAAATAATACGAAATAATAAAGCTGACTACAAACCCACTTACATGACTGACTAAATAATTAATACCTAATAATTTTAATAATATTAAATAGACCACATAATAATTAAACGTATTTATGCCACCTACTATGATGAATTTAATTACTTCATATTGTGTTTTACTTAAGCTCATTCATTTACTCCTTTATAACCAAACATTATCTATCTTGTATCTCAATTGTGCGATTTAAATGATTCGTATTGTGATTCATTGTAAATATGCTACATTAAATTTATTCATAATCTATTGTATTATATAACAATGTTGATATCATGCAACATACATTGCATTTCGACAAGAAATTTTTCCATTGCATTTATCTTTACGTATGGGATAATAGTCTAGTTAAGAAATTAACCGCTTTTTCACACTATACTTTAATCCGATTTTTAAGGAGTATTATATATGGACAAAACTTCAAATCCCCGATTACCCATCATGGTCATCATTATGTTGGGAATCATGACTACCTTTGGTCCTTTAACGATAGATATGTATGTGCCATCGCTTCCAAATGTACAAAATGCTTTTGACACAACGGCTTCACAAGTACAACTCACTCTTTCATTTGCAATGATTGGTCTTGCAGTTGGACAATTTATCTTCGGACCACTATCAGACGCTTATGGTCGCAAAAAAGTAGCATTAATTATTATTTCATTATATGTCATCGCTTCATTAATAGCCGTGTTCACGACTTCGCTGTCTATCTTACTTACACTTCGTTTCATACAAGGGTTAACTGGCGGTGGTGTCATCGTCATTGCTAAAGCATCCATTGGCGATCAACATAAAGGAAAAGCGTTAGCTAAAGGCTTAGCGTCTCTACTTGTTGTTAATGGCATTATCAGTATCATTGCGCCATTAATTGGAGGATATGCACTAACTATCGCAAATTGGAAAGCAATATTTTTAATATTAACCATTATAAGTTTTGCAATTTTGTTATTTGCCCTTTTTAAAATGGAAGAAACAAGAAGTACACATCTCTCAAAACTTAACTTTTCAGCTATTTTTAAAAATTTTGGTTCCTTATTAAAGAAACCAGCTTTCATTATACCTATGTTACTACAAGGGTTAACGTATGTGATGTTATTTAGTTTTTCATCAGCTGCGCCTTTTATCACTCAAAAAATTTATGACATGACGCCACAACAATTCAGTATTTTATTCGCAATTAACGGTATCGGGTTAATTATAGTGAGTCAGTTAACCGCTACATTAGTTGAATATATAAATCGTTATTTGTTATTAATACTACTAACCCTGATTCAAATAGCTGGCGTTATTCTAATTTGCTTTACGCTTATATTCCACTTACCACTTTGGGTATTAGTCATTGCTTTCTTCTTAAATGTTTGTCCTGTTACTGGAATCGGACCTTTAAGTTTTACTTTGGCAATGGAATCTAGAACTGGCGGTAGTGGCAATGCATCAAGTTTACTTGGTTTATTCCAATTTATATTAGGTGGTATAATGTCGCCACTTGTGGGATTAAAAGGAGAATATAGTGTCATGCCTTATATAATCATTCTGATTATAACGACGATTTTCATTGTATTACTCGAAATCTCATTAAAATCATTTACGTTCAAAAACAGTTCTAATTAAAAAATCAAATAATGAGAGGCTGCGACAAACATAGATGTCCAGCCTCTTTTTATATTAGGTAATAGATGACTGAATTGAAAATGCAAAGCCTCACTTATTTAAAGAAACGATTTTTTCATTTTATAGAAACGAGTCATTCTGATGCATCAGCAAACGCATATATTGCCACATAAAAATGCTAGCAAGATTTATGCATGAGCATGAGCGTTAGCTTAGTTATACCTTTAACCAGGTCATCCTTGCATTGATTGCATAGGTAGGACTACGAAAACGCTATTAGAGACTTGGATTTCTGTCCCACTTGTGATTACTTTCTATTTTATTAAACAATAGGTAACCATATTTCTGTGACATAGTCATCTTCTCTAATGGCCCCTTCTTTGTATAATTCAAAAAATGGTGCATGTCTTATTTCATAATCCAATTTAGGTAAAATATCTTTGTTAATTTGTTGCATCGCTTTTTTAATTGACTCTGGTACAGGTCCTTTAGCATCAAATACTAAGTATCTGCCACCTTCCAATTCTATGTTACGCCATTTGTCATCTTTATGTTCACTGGTTACGCCTATCAAATAATGCATCTCTCCACTATCATGAGGCTTGCAAACACCAAGTAAGCCCGGCAATTGATTATTTCCTAGCTCTAGTAATTGGTCTTTTTTTCCACTATCATCAATTTCCATCCAAAACATAAAAATATCTTCTTGTGCTTTTTGTCCAGTGGCATATATCTTTTTCTCACCAATAACAGATAACGTTGGCAACTCTTCAATTCTATAATTCATTCGCATTCCCCACCCTCTTTTTTGCTATTATAACCAAAACATATATAGAATATCCATGACAAACTATTACTTCAAAATTCAAGCATCTTAATAGGCAATCTTTATGAATAGATATATAATAATAGCAATTAACTTCATTCACACTTTTGTTGAGTAAAATTTACTAGGAGATTTTCATCATGAATTCAAATATTTTATCAGTAAAACCCATCAGTCAATTGTTTCCAATTCCGATGATCATGGGTTGTGAGGGTGTTTCTGCAGCAATGATTTTACAATTTAACCACCTTAACATACCAGCCACTGAAATTATGCTTCACTGGCCGAGACATAGAAATAACCCATATAAAGGATACGTAGGACATCATTTATGGATAAAACTAGGTTATCATCAGACTATTTTTCCAACTGCTCTCGTTCCACATCTTAGACGCTATTCAAATCATGTCGTTGATAGCACTGGTCAATCCTTAACTGATTTATGTCACATTATAGACCAAGGACAACCCGTTGTTATTTATCATACCGTACTGGGTAAAAGACCTTACCGTCGTACTTATAAATTAGATAACCAACCAACAAAGTTAGTAGCTAATATTCACGTCACCGTTCTCGTTGGTTATGATGCTCAACACTATTATTATATTGATCCCTTGTGGTCCCACTTAGGAAAATCATTTATCTTACCAGCTATAATACCAACCAAATATCAATTGATGAAAATCAAAAAATCAAAATTAGAGCAAAGCTATGATGCGCCTGGCCGCATGAGTTTTCATTTATCATAAAACTGCTAATAAAACGAGCGCCCAATCAAACATAAAATGATAAAATCACTTATGGTTGATCGGGCGCTAGTTCTCTTTTTTACTAAACAACAATGAAATTAAACTCATTATCCTATTTATAGTTTCTGCATGTTTTAAATCTGAATGATATTTAGCGCATGATCTATTTCACGAGTCACATCATCTGAACGCCACTCTCGTTGATATCCAAGACACGGACAAATATAAGTGACACCTTGTTCATCAAAACGATTTCTAAAATGTACATGTCCCATAATACTATAACGAATTGGATACTTTTTATAAATTTCATCAAAATCAGATGTTCCAATAAAAGCATTGAAATAATCAAATAATCGATGTGGCATCGGCACTGCAAACTTTGGATGTGTCACAATATGGGTCATTAAAATAATTTGCTTATCTTTGACTTTTTCTATATCTTTAATGGCTTGATTTGCTGCAATTCTCGATAATTTTCTATCGTCCATGGGCCAATCAATTTTCACCTTATCTTGCCACGTTGCACCATAGTATTTTCTACGTGCAATGCGTTCAAGTGAAAATTCTGGACTTGCATATGAATAATCATACCACCCCGTATTTCCCACTATTGCCCAAGCGTCATTTAAATGGTATGGTTTACCGATTAAACAGGCTTCCATCCCCATATACTCTTCTAAGATTTCAGCTGATGTAGCATTCGTATCAGCAGACCAGAAATCATGATTGCCCGGAATAAATAAAACTTTTATTTGAGCTTGTGCTTCTACTGATTTAATAAAAGCTTGAGTTAACTTGTAATTATTCGAAATATCTCCAGCAATTAATAATAATTCTACTTGATTACGCTGTATTGCCTTGATGAGTTCGTATTCATAATCCTTTGGCTTTAGAAATTTATGCCTATCAATATGTAAATCCGAAATAACACCAATGTTCATATTTATCACATTCCTCTATTAACTTAACATCACCATTATGACATATTCCGTTAAATAGTATTAAATGATGCGCCTAATCAATCCTTTGAAATACTTATTAAATTTAGTGACATTCTATTTATGACTATCTATGATTTTTATATAATGATAAGATATAATAATCAAAAAAATAACTAGGAGTCTTTATGCTATTACTAGAAGCTTTTCTAATCTTTATTATTGCTGTGATAATCAGTTCAATTATTCACAATAAATTCCCTAAAGTGCCAATGGCATTTGTTCAAATTGCGTTAGGTGTATGTCTTTATGTCCTTCCCATCCCCTTGCATTTTGAATTTGATTCAGAAGTATTTATGATGGCTGTCATCGCACCATTACTATTTGTTGAAGGCACACATGTATCAAGAACTAAGCTGTTAGAATATCGTAAACCTATCATTTTGATGGCTATGGCACTTGTATTTACTACCGTTATTGGCGTCGGCTACTTTATCGCTTGGATTTGGCCGGAACTTCCTATGCCAGCAGCATTTGCAATTGCTGCAATCCTCTGTCCAACGGATGCCGTTGCAGTTCAAGCAATCACTAAAGGTAAAATCCTACCAAAAGGGGCACTATCTATACTTGAAGGTGAGTCTCTGTTAAATGATGCTGCTGGTATTATTTCGTTCAAAATAGCAGTAACTGCTTTAGTAACAGGCGCATTCTCTGCATTTGATGCAATTGAACAATTTATTATTTCTACAATATTAGGGGTTGTAATAGGGATTGTTATCGGCATGTTAATTGTACGTTTGCGTATTTATTTATCAATGAATAAAGGGCTTAAAGATGGTAATACAATGATTTTCATTCAATTACTGACTCCCTTTGCAGTCTATTTCGTCGCTGAAATGTTACACGCATCCGGTATTATCGCAGTAGTCATCGCTGGTTTAATTCATGGATTTGAAAGAGATCGTTTGATACGTGCTCAAACAGAGTTACAAATGAACTACAATCAAATTTGGAGTACATTAAGTTATGTGCTTAATGGCTTTGTTTTCGTAGTGTTAGGTTTCATCGTGCCAAAGGTCGTTTCTGAAATTATTAATAAAGAACCAGAAAATATTAAATTTTTAATTACGACAACGTTACTTATCGCTCTAGCCATTTATGTATTTCGTTTTATTTGGGTGTTCATCTTATTCAAACAATTTTACTATCCGAATAACATTCAATCCTATTTAAATGACAATCAAGAAACACCGCCAAAACGGCTGCATTACGCATTTATCATGACAATGTGTGGTATTCACGGTACGATTTCGCTATCTATGGCACTAACCTTGCCCACTTTACTAGCACAGCAACAAACGTTTACTTATAAAAATGACTTACTATTTATTGCCTCTTTGATGGTAATTATTAGTTTAGTCATGGCACAAATCGTTCTCCCAATAATTACACCGTCTGAACAACGCAAAGCATCAACTTCTATGAGTTATGTTGCTGCCAAAGTCTTTATAGTTCAAAATGTAATTAAACACTTTAAAGTTAAATCTAAAGAAAATGAGTCTATAAACTATAACACTGTTATATCAGAGTATTTTGATGAATTATTCTTTTTACTGCAAATGTCACCAGAAGATAATAATGCTAAGGAAATGAAGCGTCTTGAAGATATTGCCAATGAAGAAGAATCTGAGACGTTGGAACGCTTAGTATCTCAAAACAAAGTAGACCGTCAAACTATTTTAAATTACCGTTCTGCATTAGAAACTTCTAGACAATACAAGGACTCATCTGCACTTCATAAATTCAAAGTGGTATTACAAATGCTCATTTTGAGAATTAGAGCTAAAAAACATGCAGACACATCACAGATAAAACAATTTAAATCTAATTTCCAAGAAGTAAAAAAAATCATGCGTATTGTAAATCACAACGTTGCATTACGCTTAAAGTCTGAACAAACAAGTGACAACGTATTAGAAGTAAATATTGTTTTAAACCAGTATTACAATAGATTATACAGAATTAGAAAAAATCAAAATAAAAACAATCAAACACCCGCTTCTATTACAGAAGCGCACAAACTTGAAGGTTTGTACATGCAAAGAGCATTCTTAGATAAACTTGTACAAAATAATAAATTGGATGCACATATCGCTTCACAAGTTCGTGAAAATATAAATTATAATGAGATTGTTTGGGCATCAAAATAAAGCGATGGAATAGAAATCAATTTTTTTAAACGATTGCTTAATTAGACGCTCGTAGATAGATAGTGTCACAACATTAAAATCATCTCTATATGCTGAATGCGTTCTAGTGTAGGTTGTTAAGTCCTCGGTATCAACTTCATACTTAAGGTACTACTTTAATTTAGTCATAAGGCTATACTAAAGTGGTGCCTTATTTTTATACTTATGGATAAATATAATGCTTCCTATTTTTACTACTTTAAAAATACTTAAAAATCTCATTCAATTGTGTTAAAGTTATATTTATATCAACACTAATTTGGAGGGATGAATGATGCGTATAAAGTGGCTATTCTTATTATCGATCCCCCTTTTCCTAACTGCATGCAATAAGTCACAACAAACTCATAATCATGATCAAGGCATTTTCAATATGATATTCGTACAACCTATCGATAAGTTATTACATGCCTTAGGCCATTTGTATGGAGAAAATTATGGTTTAGCAATCATTACCATTGTTTTAATAATACGTGTGCTCTTACTCCCCTTTATGGTATTGCAAGTTAAAAATATGCACATGATGCGTGAAAAAACTAAAGTGGTACAGCCACAAATTGATACTTTGAAAGAAAATGTAAAGCTTGCTAAAACTCAAGAAGCAAAAACTAGAAGCAAATAAACTTTTGATGGATACATATAAACAATATGATATTAACCCTTTAAAAAATATGATTGGTTGTTTACCTATATTAATTCAGTTGCCTATCTTATATGGTTTAATTATCACTTTAAAATTCGCGAGTGATGGAGGCATTGACAGCCATCTACATTTTCTTTGGTTTAATTTAACTGAGCCAAATCTATGGATTTCTTTAATTGCAGCAGTGGTTTATTTTTTCCAACCTTTAGTAAATGCCATTCACTACCCAAAAGATTAGCGAAAAACGCATTATGTTTTAATGATACTATCTCCCATATTCATCACTTATATTTCGTTACAATCTGCTTCCGCTTTAGGACTTTATTGGACAGTAGGTGATTTATTCTTAATCATACAAATGCATTTTGCACATGCATATTATGGCAAAATTGCACGTAATGAAGCTACATTGCTTCAAGATGAATTAAAAGAAGAAACGAAATCATAAAATCAATTATACTTTAATAAAATGTATCTCCCATTTCTAATTACATACAATTTTGAATTGAAAAATTTCTTTTTCAAAAATAATGATGCTATAATAATATCAATTTAGTATGTAAGGGAGGCATTCTATGGAATTTACAATCAGAGCTTTAACTGAAGAAGATCGACATAGCAAAGCAAATGTCCATTATGAAAGTTGGTTGAGCACTTATAATGATATATCTGTAAATGACTATCTAGAAAATCTTGATAAAGCACAATTTATTAAGAAGTCCTCCTTGCATAACTTACCTACGTTAGTAGCAATTGTTAAAAATGAAATCGTAGGTTTTATCACTTATGGTAAAACAGAATCCATTTCAGAATCAGATGACTGGAGCGAAATTTATGCATTATATCTATTAGAAGCTTATCAGCGTCATATGATTGGTTACGCTTTAACGCAACGTGCATTAGAATTATCCTATCCTGATAATGTGACGCTATGGGTAGTTGAAGAAAACACAAATGCCATTCATTTCTATGAACAAATAGGCTTTAAAGCAACTGAGCATAAAAAGCCAACATACTTTGGTAAAACCTATAATGAAGTCCGCATGGATTATACACGTACAGAACATGATCATTAAAAAAGCGGCCCAAAATCATTGCTTGATCTACTTTTCCAATAAACAAATAATGAGACCGGGGCATCTATACATGTCTCGGTCTCATTATTTGTTTATTTTATTTAGTGTGTTTCACCTAAAGCGACTTTTATATCTTCTCCTGATTCAACAATTGCTTCTAAAGCAGCATATAAACCAATTCGAATCGTTTCTAATGACATAGACGGCTTTTCTGGTTTATCAGTAACTTGTTCAGGAACAAATGGTACATGAATAAAGCCAAATTTTATTTTTGGAAACGCTGTTGCCTGTAAATAACCTAGCTGATATAAAATATGATTACAAACAAAAGTGCCAGCAGTATTAGATAACCTTGATGGAATACCTTGTGCTTTAATCGCTTCTGTTATTCGTTTGACTGGCAAATTAGAAAAGTATGCTGCATTTCCATCAACTTGTATCACTTCATCAATCGGTTGATTACCTTCATTATCGGCAATGCGTGCATCATCCACATTAATCCCAACACGCTCAGGTGTTAATTCATATCTCCCACCAGCTTGTCCTATAGCCAAAACGATATCATATTCGTAACGCTTCATTTGAGATAGAATGACATCTTTACTTTTGTGAAAAACAGTAGGTATTTCTAACTTATCTATCTTATGTGCGCCAATTTCATCAGGTAATAATTTCACAGCTTCTAATGCTGGGTTAACACGTTCTCCACCAAATGGATCGAAACCAGTTATTAAAATTCTCATATAAATGTTCCCTTCTTAACCTTATTTTTTCTAAAACGCCCATACATACATTAAAGCGATATGTACCATAATCATTATTATTGCAATGGGTCCTTGCGCTTTAATCACACCAAACTCTTCTTTCATTTCTAGCAAAGCTACGGGTAACGTATTAAAATTAGCTGCCATTGGCGTTAATAATGTGCCACAAAATCCTCCTGTCATTGCTAATGCGCCTGCAATAACTGGATCACCACCTTGTGTAATAACAAATGGTATACCAATACTTGCAGTTATCACAGTAAATGCTGCAAATGCGTTCCCCATAAGCATGGTAAATAACACCATGCCTAAGACATAGGCTGTTGCACCAATTAAATGATTACCTTCTGGTAGTATTGTCGAAATGCCTTTAGATATCACATCACCCACACCACTAACCGTAAACAGCACACCTAAAGCTGCAAGAAATTGTGGTAGTATGCCCACCGTGCCAATTTGTTGTGTTAATCGATCGCTATCATAGAAAATATATTTCACTTTAGGTTTAATCACCATATATGCTGCAATTAGTCCCAATATAGAGGAAATGCCCAAACCAATTGCGCCACCCAATGGCGTCCAGTTTGAGACAGCAATAGCAGCAATCGCTAATATAAGTGCCGGTATAAATAATTTATTACCATATTTTTGTGCACCCATATCCCCTTCTTTTTCTGTAACATCAACGATATTTTTAATGGTCACTTGTTTAAATAAAGTCAATGCGCCCATCATTAATATGAATATGCCGTTAAAGACATTAGTTATATAAGGGCCAACGATAAATGTAATTGCTAATAAAATCCAAAATAATGCCGTACCATACTTTTTATGATGCTTAGAAGATTTAAGTATTCGAAAAGCAGTATAAAGTAATTGGAGACCTATTAATATGTAAAAATTTCTAAAATATGATTTAAAATACTTTCACTCATCCTTATTCACCCGTTTTGTACCATATTTCTTATCTAAATATTTATCAAATCGTATATTATTTATCCATACAATTAAAAATACGATAATGGATATCGGTACAGACGCTAATACAAGTTGAACTGCGTCCACTTTAATACCTAAGGATTGAAAAGTACCAACCATCAATAATATACCAGCTGCACCAACAAATAAATTTTGACCAAAGAAATTACCATAGTTTTCCATTGCCGATGCCTGAGCTTTTATTTTCTCAATATCTTTGGCATCAATTTCTGTTTCATTTAAATTATAACGCGTCCTTAGTGCGCCCTGTACCATTGGATTTATCAATGGACGTACGAACTGTGGATGACCACCTATACGAATGGATGCTACTCCAGCAAGTTCCCTAATAATTAAATAAATCGTCAGTAATCGACCACTGGTCACTTGCTTAACCTTGCCAATCATATTAGAGGCTTGTTTCTTCAGTCCAAATCTTTCAATAAGTCCGACCATCGGCAACGTCAATATAAATAATGTAACTAAACGATTATCTACAAACGCTTTTCCTAATGTATCTAATATGGCATATAAATCTAAGCCTGAAACAAGTCCTGTCACGACAGCTGCAATTAAAATAACTGCAATGGTATCTATTTCAAGTAAAAACCCTAAAATGATAATTATAATACCTATTAATTTTAGCCATTCCATAAAATCCCTCCTTCAGTTATATGATAGTTTTCTTTTGTCTAAAAACAATGAATTTTCTGATTTTTTAAATGAAAAAACATGGAGATAGGAATCACATTTCATCATTATGATTTCCATCTCCATGCTTTATATTTTATAACCATTTTAATTGTGCATCTTCTACATTTTTCGAAGGTAGTAGTGTTTCTATCACTAATATAATAGTACAAATTATTGAAACAATGTTTAAGAAGACTGCTATACTGTCAACTTGGATAATATCAAAGATAATATTAACCACCACAGATAGAATAATTAATATGATCGCTGTTGTCCGCTTTCGACCAGCATCATAAAATCTACGCAAGGTCACTGCAGCCATCGGGACAATGTTCGCTAATCCAAACAACCCTATTAAAGCTGACAATACTGCTGCTACAATGAATATACCGACAATAAAACTAAACGCACCAATCAACGCAATGATAAAAATACTGATAATATGTACCAATACTGGCGTCCAAAATTCTAAACGATTCGATTTACCTTTAAAATCTATATATCTTTTCCAATAATCTTTATACGCCTCTATCATAGCATTACCTCTCTAATTTAATTATATGGTTCCTCATTTCTATATAATCTTAATATATCGTAATACCCACATCACACTCAACCCATAGATGATAATCGGAAATTAAATATATGATTTTATGAGTTTCTCTAACACAAATGGTAATTCTTCAAAAGCACTTTTTTTATGCAATCGTTCACTCACTTTATGCGCATCTTTGCCAATAGGACCACAAAGTAATGTCGGCGCACTGATTTCTTTAATCGCCTCAAATGGAATCGTATACGTTGCATTAAAATTCGGTGTGTTCTTTTCGTAAGTTATCATTTGAGACATATCTCCAGCAAAATTTAAATAACTACTATCACTGATACCGTTAAAATAATGTATACGTTTACTCTGACGTTGAAATTTTTCTTCAAACGTCTCTTTAACTAATGCGATGGTTTCCTCAATTTTTTGATCGTATGAAACATTTACAGCAGGATAATATGGTGTCGCAAAAAATGTCACAACTGCAGGTGCGATATCGCGACAAATTTGCATTAAGCGGTCTGTCACACGAATGCTCTGCATATGAAGCCCCGGCGTTTCTTTGATAACCTGTTGTATTTCTTTATCGATGCGTGATTCGCCATATTGTTTAATCGCATATTGTTTTAACTGATCAAAGGTGAGGACGTTGATTTTTGTTTCAAATTCAATGTCTTCGTTCTCTAATATTTTTAACCAATCACTTTCACAACGCTCTGTCGCACGAATGACCGTATCTATAAATTGTCTATATAAATCCGCTGGCTTTTGCTTAAATAGAAACATGTTATATAACCCCATTGTCCTAAATGACGTTTGAACATCATACGTTTGTTTAATGTCTTTCGTCATAAGCGAAACAGGCACTGGTGTCGTTTCATTTTCAAATTCTTCTTTAAATAAATAGTTATACTCAATTGCTTGATTCATATAACTCATCATAAAATTAGAACTCAGACCATCTAATGGGTTACCTACATGTGTTTCTTTTCCGTAGCACAATACCCCAGGCATAATTTTACCTATAGAGCCAGAATAGATATAATGTTGTTCATCTGCACTTGCTTGTTGAAACGTTGGCTCACTATTCAAATGTAGTTGAATGTCTAATTGAAATGTTTGTTTTATTGAAGCTATCGTTTCCACTGCTTTTCTCATACCTGATGAATTTACTTCTTCATCTGGCACAGTTACTAATATCAAATTGATATCCCATACTTCTATACTTGCTAATTCGATTAATGATAAATGCAACATTAACCCAGCCTTCATATCCATCACGCCCCGACCAAAGAGGTAGGTGTCATTTTTTAAATCTTCAATAGCATCTGTACTTAAATAACTGCTGTATTGTGTGAAATCATATTTTAGTTTATCTGGGTCAAACGCATCTTCACGAAATGAGCCATAATCATCTACATCTACTGTATCGAAATGACTAATTAACACAATCGTTTTAGTTGTCGTGGGCGCCTTATAAAAGACTACAACGGCCTCTTTATTATCTTCTGTAGTCTCAAGTAAAATTTGTGACTGATTTTTTTCAAAATAAGGAATCTGTAATAATAATTGCTTTATAAAACTCGGAAATGTTAATTCACCTTCCGTATTCGTCACAGTTTGATGATTTACTAAACGTTTTAATAAAATCAATCTGTCTTCATATGTTTGCCATAATAATTTAGTCAATTGACCACCTCTATATGTAAGCGTTTACTAGATTATAAACCGTTTTGAATTTCATAATCAATGCATTTAGTATTAAAATTTTTCAATACACTTATTTAACTATTAATTCATAAATTTCCTTGATAATAAAAATAGAGCGGAACAGCAATCAAATCTTCTAGAAATGATTTCTCTGTCCCGCTCTAATAACAATGATGTTCTATGAAAGATAAGCTTCCAGGATCAATTCATATCCCAGTTTGCATTCTATTTTAATTATTGAATTGATGTTTAGGCACGAGTAATAGAACAACTAAAAATGCAATAATAGCTAATGCTGCATTAAATAACAAACCATACATGGCACCTACATGTATATTCGCAGTGGTTGTCATAACCGTAAAAATTGTTCCTGACAACGCAACACCAAACGAATTACCTAAAGAGGACGCCATTTTATAGACACCAGAAGCGACACCTACTTTGTCATCAGGCGCTGTCGTAACAGCAGTGTCTGTAGATGGCGTTGCATATATACCTAACCCGATACCATAAATTAAGTAACCAAGTATACACATAACGATATACATCGGTGTAGGTAGGAATGTGAGTGAAATTAAAATAATACCAACAGCATTTAACCCTGCACCGATTAACATTGGACGTTTAGGTCCAATGTGTTGAAGTATTTTTTCTCCGACTCTAATCATTACAAGTACAGCCACAAGATAAGTAATCGTCATTGCGCCAGATTGGAATGATGTAAAATGAAGGCCTGATTGAAAATAAGTATTCGCTACAATTAAAGTACCGGCAACGGCATTTAATAAAAAGTTCGATACTGTTGCACCCGTGTAACCTTTATTTTTAAATATCCTAAAATCAATCAGCGGATTGTGTATTCTTGTTTCATAAAATAAGAATCCAATAACTGCAACAATAAAAATGAACATCAATGACAAAATGAGTGGTGAAAATAAACCATAATTTGAAGCTTGTGTAATAATCAAATTGACACTCAACATTGCAATAATTAAAATAATAAGTCCAATCGTATCAAATTTGGCGCGTTTCGTTTCTTTTGTTTGAACCGCCTTTGTTTCTGGCGCATGCTTCATTAAATACATCGCTGCGAGTGCCACAATAATAGAGATAATAAAAATTGATCTCCAACCTACAAAGGTAGACACCATGCCACCGAATAATGAACAAATACCTGTACCGCCCCATGAACCAATAGACCAATAGCTCAGGGCGCGTTGACGTCGGCTTCCTATGTAATACTCGTTAATGATTGCTAACGTTGATGGCATAATACACGCAGCAGATAAGCCTTGTATGGCTCTACCAACTACTAACAATGGTATAAATCCAGGAATAATAATCAGTAATGAACCGACAATACTTAAAATCAATCCTATATATGTCATTTTAACTCTACCATATCGGTCAGCTAGCCCACCAGCACCGACAACAAACAGCCCACACAATAATGCTGTGATACTAACTGCCACGTTAATTGTGCCATAATTTGTATCAAACGATGACTGAAGATCTGGTACGATATTTACAAGAGATTGTGCAAATAACCAGAATGTAATAACTCCTAAAAATATACCTACAAGAAGCCTATTATCTCCTTCAAATGATTGTGATGACTCCATATTCTTTTTTCCTCCTATGTCCCCAAAAAAGCATTGCATCACTTCAAAAAAGATATACACGTTTTTAAACTCAAATTAAACATATTCTAAAAAAGTCTATATCTATTTCAAAATGAATCTTTTAAAATGAAATTAAGCTTTATTTATTTGAGTCAAGTCCAGAC
>NZ_JAESKG010000024.1:0-5020 GCF_017891965.1 Staphylococcus sp. GDY8P126P
ACATCATAAAAAAGGACCTCAACTGAGGTCCTTTTTTATGATGTTTAATAATTAAAATAAAGTCGATGCTAATTTAAAAATATATTATAGAAGCAAGTCTCTCATCTTTTTATATAATCATAATGTTTCAAGATTTATCTGTTTGCAATAATGTTTTAATGTAGATCTGATCATCGTGATCATATTTTTTCCCTTTATAGTTTTGTGGCTCATTAATACCCGTAAGTAAAATCACTTCATTATTTTTATCAGTTGCATTCAGAAGTCCTCTTATTCCTTCTTTTCGTGAGTAAGACTTTAAAACACTATGCTTCTTATAACTACGGGGTAAATGTCCAATCATAAATTCAGTTATTTCTTTAGGATCTTCATAACCCACTTGCTCAGCAGCAAGCATCAACTTATGAACACCTTGAGGTAACTCGGCTACAGTCATTCCTATTTTGTCAAAACCTCTTAAACCTATTCCCGTGACCATTGTATTTAGCTTTTTACCTATACTTTCAGTATACTGCAAAGCATTATTAATCGACTCTTTAATGGCTAAAGCTGTATGTGCAAAATCTAATATAATCGTATAATCCTCTATTTCAATAATTTGAAAACGATGTAATGGCGAGCCAATAACAGTCGAAGCTTTAATAATTTCTTTAATATCAAAACCTAATTTATGCAAACTAAAAATACTTGTAGCTAAATTAATATAGTTATGCCCTCCTTTAAATTTAGGCTTAATACAAAACCTATCTTTATCAATTGTCATATCAATATGACTATCACCGATATTATATTGATAATAGGCTTGCTGTTTATTCGAAAAATGCCATTTATCTTTCACAATAGAGTTATATTCAGTTGTGTCTAAATTAACTAAATTTAATTGGCTCAAATCATTTAATCTCAATTTAGCTTTTAAATAATTATTCATAGTACCATGGTATTCGAGATGTTCAGGACTAAAATTAGTGAATACTGCTAAAGCATTCGGAATAAAATCTGTACGTTGTTGGTCTAAAGCTATCGATGTTGCTTCGTATACAATATAGTCATAATTTTTGTAATAAAAATATTCTATAATTTCACCCATTTCAAAATACATTGGCGTGGTTTGAGTCGTGTGATTAAATTTCATCTTTTCATAATTACAGTCAAACACCCCTAACGTTCCAATAATAGCAACCTTTTTACCCAACTGTGTTAATAAATTCCCAATCATATGACTCGTCGTTGTCTTACCATTGGTCCCTGTAACCGCAATAAAGTTTAGTCCATCAATGGCTGTTCTGTAGAATAATTTTACTAGATTGTTGGCTACGCTAGGAAAATCATTTATATATACAATAGGAACGTTAAATTCTAGGTGATTAAGTTTAGTTGGAGAGGAGTTGGTAATCATAACCAAAGGTTTCATTTCATTAGCACATTGAGCATAATAAGCCGCATTTTCTGAGTCTTTCAACATAAAAATAGTATTTTGTTGTATATCTTGATACATTGATGTAATCTTTTGACAAATTTTATCCATATTAAAATTAATACACTTAGTATTTGTAATTGTGTTTTTTTCAATTGATAATAGAATATCTTTAATAGTAATTTGCATTAATTTTCACCCAACATCTTCAGTTATTTTGTAATATTAGTTAAAACTTCAATTTACTTATCAAAAAGTAATTACAAAATATACGTATAAATATAAAAAAAGGATCACATGAATTTGTGATCCTTTTCAATAAATTTAAAAACATCATAATAATAAGATTAAATCTCACTACTCGCCATAACCATTTGTCCTTTAGGTTCAGTATTATTAGGAGAAGGTTCCAATGTAAGAGCGATTTTATCATTCTTATCAATGTCTATATTACTCAAGTCAAAAACAACCATCCCTTTATTGTTTTCACTAGAAAACGCGCCTGCTGGGTAAGTTTTATTATCTTTTAATACCCAGACTTGGTACACTTGGTTGCCTTTTGTAGTTTCAATATCTTTGGCTTCAACTATTAATTTTCTATCTGTTTTATTATTCGTATTCGAAAGGTAGGCTTGACCTTGCGTTTTGTCATTACCCATAGATTTTAGGTTGATGACTTTAGCGTCGCCGGTGTTTATCATTGAAGTAGATTGATTTTTTGATTCTTTATTCCCCCAAAATTGGACGCCATTGCCTATAAGAGATAACAACAACATCGCCGCTATAATACCTACATAAAAACGCTTAATAACAGCACTTTTATGATTTTTATTATTCTGTGTTGATACATTTATATGTTGTTGGAATTGGTTATTGGTTTTTGAATTAGTAGAATTAAAATCCTCTTCTTGATTTTCACTTTTTATATCTTTACCTGAAGTTTTGTCTTCATTTAAAACTGATTCTAAAATTCTTTGTTTCATTCCTATCGGAGCTTCAACCTGCTTATTTTTATAAGGAAGTGTATCATGAAGAATTTCGATATCTTTCAAAGTCTTATAGCTTTCAGGTGCAAAATCTAATTCTTCTTCAACGCGCTCTTTTTCGCTTTCGCTCAATTTATCATTGAAATAATCATATATTTCATCAACTTTGCTATCTCTCATTTTCTTCATCCTCCCTTCTTAAAGTTTTTTTAAAGTAGTTATTCAAATGTTGGATTGAAAGTCTCATACGGCTTTTTACAGTCCCTAAAGGTATATTTAAATTACTTGCAATTTCTTGCTGACTCAATCCTTTATAATAAAACAGAGAAATAATTTTTTGTTGATCTTTATTTAAAAGTGAAATCCTTTTATTGATTTCTTCTGAGACTTCTTTACTTAACAAATCATATTCAGGTAGACTATCAGATTGTATACCTTGAAAATCCTCATCAAATTGACTCTCTATAATTTTTTTCTTTCTTATAGCATCAATAGATCTATTACGACATAACGTAATAAGCCAAGTTGATAATTTCCCCTTTTCAGGGTTGAAAATTGCCTTTTTATTCCATATTTTCATAAAAACATCCTGTAAAACTTCTTCACTAGATTGCACATCTTGTGTCATTTTATAAGCCAAATTGAATAATAACGACTCGTACCGATCATATAGTATTTCTAGACTTTTACTATCATTTGTTTCTACTATCATTTTATATAAATCATTTTCATCTACCATTTTGTCCCCTCCTTGTTTTAAAATGAAACAATTAGAGACACCCAGTCGATATGCATTTTATTAGCTTTCAATAAATATACGTAATTTAAATATAAAAAGTTCATATAATGTATAAAAGTGGATAAATTTTTTATATTTAGGTGTACTCTAAAAAATAAAATTGATACTCGCTCTATTAAGCATGAACTTAATGAGTATTTTATCATTAACAGGAATATGTAGCTATTTCAATTAAACATTTATAATGTATGAGAGTCTTATTCAAAAATATAAAATAAGTAGTCTAAAAATGAAAATATTATTTTAAGTATTTTAATTGTAGACATTTATAGTGAAAATATTAACTATGTTTTGATAACGATAATATAGGGAAACTTATATTTTCATTAAACAAGGAGGCAAAATAATGAATAATGTAAAAGATAAAGTGGTCGTGATAACTGGTGCGTCTAGTGGCATTGGTGAGGAAACAGTGAGTTTACTATCTGAAAATGGAGCTAAACTTGTTTTAGGAGCTAGACGTTTAAATCGCTTGGAAGAAATTCAAAAGAATATAGGTAATAATATTTGCATCCAAAAGACAGACGTAACTAATGCCAATGAAGTAAACGCATTAATAGAAACAGCGTATAATGAATTTGGACGCGTAGACGTTTTAATTAATAATGCTGGTCTTATGCCTCAATCATTTTTAGAAAAGAATAAACAAGATGAATGGAATCAAATGATTGATGTTAATATTAAGGGCGTATTATATGGTATCGGTGCAGTATTACCTTATATGAGAGAACAAAAATCAGGTCATATTATTAATTTAGCTTCTGTAGCAGGACATGTTGTTTTCCCAGGTAGCGCTGTTTATAGTGGGACTAAATATGCAGTAAGAGCGATAACTGAAGGATTAAGACAAGAAGAAGCTGCAGTGGGTTCAAATATTAGAACAACAATTCTTTCTCCAGGTGCTATTGATACTGAATTAACAGACCATATTAGCGATAAAGAGATGAAAAAAGGAATAGATGAAGTATACAAAGATGCAATTAAACCAGATGCTATTGCAAGAGCTATTAATTATGCAATTAACGAACCCGAAGAATCATCTGTAAATGAATTTATAATTCGTCCTAGTAGTCAAAATCTATAATTGGGAAGTGATAAATTATGAAAAATATTCTTGATAATTATAATTATAGCGAATCACAAAAAGTTAAAATATTCAGTATACTAACGTATTACGATAATAAAATAAAATCAAATGTTAGTGATTTTAGTGTTACTAATATTGTTGCCGTATTGAAAGAAGAGCAAATTGAGATAACTGATAAAAATATTTTTGATATTGTAGATAAATATAATGACGAAGAGCAATTTACAAACTTATATCTTTATTTAAATTAAATAGTTTTCTTATTATGATATTTAAATTAGTTTAAGTGTAGAGTGTACATGAAGTATATCTTTTTCTGTACACTCTATTTTTATTGAATACAGTTAATCTTATTATACTTAGCTTTTACATAATTTCACTTATCGGAAGTGAATATGCTTATGTATTTACAAATGATATAATAATAGAGTCGCCTATCTCTGGCGTCAATTTGACGTAGAGAGGAGGTGCATACGCAATGACCGACATCTTTGTAAACATCATGACCACAGCAGCAAGTGGTTGCATCGTTGCTTTATTTGCGAACTGGCTACGCAAACGCAATGATAAATAGGCGACTAGTCACACCAAAAAATCCCCTAACTACTGGCATAGTTAGGGGATTTGGTGCATACATGCACGACATCTTTGTTAATTGCATTATAACATCATAGTGGTTAGGAATGCAAAATCATTAAATTGATATACTATTAAAGGTTCTGTTGCAAAGTTGA
>NZ_JAESKG010000025.1:0-12114 GCF_017891965.1 Staphylococcus sp. GDY8P126P
ATATATCACGATAACTCAATGCATATCTTAGATAGTAGCCAACGGCTACAGTGATAACATCCTTGTTAAATTGTTTATATCTGAAATAGTTCATACAGAAGACTCCTTTTTGTTAAAATTATACTATAAATTCAACTTTGCAACAGAACCGTAATATGTAATAGAGATATTGATAACATTTATACAGGATCATTATACTTAAGTTTAATTTCGTTATTACAGAACCACACATTCCAACCAGAAGAGAAAGTATGTCTATTTAGTTATGGTTCAGGAGCAGTAGGAGAAATCTTTAGTGGTTCAATCGTTAAAGGATATGACAAAGCATTAGATAAAGAGAAACACTTAAATATGCTAGAATCTAGAGAGCAATTATCAGTCGAAGAATACGAAACATTCTTTAACAGATTTGATAATCAAGAATTTGATTTCGAACGTGAATTGACACAAGATCCATATTCAAAAGTATACTTATACAGTATAGAAGACCATATCAGAACATATAAGATAGAGAAATAAACTAGTGGCCGATTGTGCTTGATGAGCTTGGGACATAAATCCTAACTCGAAATAAATAAGCATATCACTAAACTGATTTTTTAAAGTTTACAGTGATATGCTTATTTTTTTATCTTACGATTTTGTACGTGCATGCTTGCCTAGGGGTATGGCTCGAGCCATTAGTCTCTCGCACATACTATTCCCTCAGGCGTCAGCACTTACAAAATCGGTTGTAATTTTCATTTTTATACGCATTCTTACTGAGATTATACTAATAAGAGGAATAGTAAAAGCAATTCTAAGTAAAATTGCAGATAAGAGGTTTGTTAAAAGCAGTTCTAAGTAAAATTGCAGATAAGAGGTTTGTTAAAAGCAGTTCTCAGTAAAATTGCTGATAAGAGGTACGTTAAAAGCAATTCCATGCAAAATTGCTGATAAGGGGTAAGTTAAAAGCAGTTCTCAGTAAAATTGCAGATAAGAGGTACGTTAAAAGCAGTTCTAGGCAAAATTGCAGATAAGAGGTGCGTTAAAAGCAGTTCTCAGTAAAATTGCTGATAAGGGGTAAGTTAAAAGCAATCCTAAGTAAAATTGCAGATAAGAGGTAAGTTAAAAGCAATCCTAAGTAAAATTGCAGATAAGGGGTACAGAAAAACTAGACTTGATTACAAAATGGAGCTTGGGACATAAATGATTTTTTAAAAATGAGATGAGACGTAGATTAACTCCATAATCAATACGAATCTATCGACTTCTTTATTTATGATATTCATCTCTTTTTAATGGAAATAAAAGTGCGATTAATGTGATAATACAGTTACGTTAATTAAAAAAATAAAAATGCAAGGAGAGGTAATATGCTAACTGTATATGGACATAGAGGATTACCTAGTAAAGCTCCGGAAAATACAATTGCATCATTTAAAGCTGCTTCAGAAGTAGAAGGTATAAACTGGTTGGAGTTAGATGTTGCAATTACAAAAGATGAACAACTGATTATCATTCATGATGATTATTTAGAACGGACTACAAATATGTCCGGGGAAATAACTGAATTGAATTATGATGAAATTAAAGATGCTTCTGCAGGATCTTGGTTTGGTGAAAAATTCAAAGATGAACATTTGCCAACTTTCGATGATGTAGTAAAAATAGCAAATGAATATAATATGAATTTAAATGTAGAATTAAAAGGTATTACTGGACCGAATGGACTAGCACTTTCTAAAAGTATGGTTAAGCAAGTGGAAGAACAATTAACAAACTTAAATCAGAATCAAGAAGTGCTCATTTCAAGCTTTAATGTTGTGCTTGTTAAACTTGCAGAAGAAATCATGCCACAATATAACAGAGCAGTTATATTCCATACAACTTCGTTTCGTGAAGACTGGAGAACACTTTTAGATTACTGTAATGCTAAAATAGTAAACACTGAAGATGCCAAACTTACTAAAGCAAAAGTAAAAATGGTAAAAGAAGCGGGTTATGAATTGAACGTATGGACTGTAAACAAACCAGCACGTGCAAACCAACTTGCTAATTGGGGAGTTGATGGTATCTTTACAGACAATGCAGATAAAATGGTGCATTTGTCTCAATAGAAAGTTAGAGGTGAGTCTTACGTTTCAGTGACGGTAGACTTACCTTTAACATGTTACATACTAAAAAATTAATTTGAATAAGAAAGAGAGACATATATGAAATACGATGATTTTATAGTAGGAGAAACATTCAAAACAAAAAGCCTTCATATTACAGAAGAAGAAATTATCCAATTTGCAACAACTTTTGATCCTCAATATATGCATATAGATAAAGAAAAAGCAGAACAAAGTAGATTTAAAGGTATCATTGCATCTGGCATGCATACACTTTCAATATCATTTAAATTATGGGTAGAAGAAGGTAAATACGGAGAAGAAGTTGTAGCAGGAACACAAATGAATAACGTTAAATTTATTAAACCTGTATACCCAGGTAATACATTGTACGTTATCGCTGAAATTACAAATAAGAAATCCATAAAAAAAGAAAATGGACTCGTTACAGTGTCACTTTCAACATACAATGAAAATGAAGAAATTGTATTTAAGGGAGAAGTAACAGCACTTATTAATAATTCATAATAAAACAGTGAAGCAACCATCGTTACGGATTGCTTCACTGTTTTGTTATTCATCTATATCGTATTTTTTATTACCGTTCTCATATAGCTCATCATACACTTTACCTGAGATTTTGGCATTGTAGCTAGCCATTCCTTTATCTTGTACATCTTTAACATTAATAGCCATCATCATGTTTGGATTATCTTTATCATATGATATAAACCACCCAATTTGTCTGCCTGTTTCTCCTTGTTTCATTTTGAGTTCTGCAGTACCGGATTTGCCAATTAAGTTTGCATAAGATCTATAAATATCTTCTTTATGTGTTTTATTTACGACTTGTTGCATACCATCAGTTAATAGATTGATATTTTCTTTGGAAATAATATTTTTCTTCCAAACTTTGTTTTTCGTGTCTTTTAATAAGTGAGGTGCGTTAATATTGCCATTATTTTCTAATGCGCTATAGATTGAAAGGATCTGTACTGGGTTAATCAGTATTTCACCTTGTCCGTAACCTGAATCAGCTAATAATATTTCATTATCTAAATTTTTGTTTGAAATTTGAGCATTATAAAATGGATAATCACTTGGTATATCTTCACCAACACCTAGTTTTTTCATGCCTTTTTCAAATTTCTTACTGCCTAATTCGAGTGCTACTCTAGCAAAGAAAATGTTATCTGATGATTCTATTGCTTGTTTTAAGTCGATATTACCATTTACCACTTCATATCTTGTAACGTTGTAACCACCCCAAGATTTATCTTTTTGCCAACCTTTACCATCGATTTTATAACTTGTTTTATCGTCTAATGTTTTGTTATTTAACCCAATCATTGCTGTTAATATTTTTTGAGTTGAACCTGGTGAAGTTGTAATCTGGAACTTGTTGAGCAGAGGTTCTTTTTTATCTTCGGTTAATTTATTATATTCTTCGTTACTCATGCCATACATAAATGGATAGACGTCATATGAAGGTGTGCTTACAAGTGCTAATAATTCACCTGTTTGAGGGTGGATAGCAGTACCTGAGCCATAATCATTTTTCATGTTGTTATAAATACTCTTTTGAACTTTAGCATCAATAGTTAGTTGAATATCTTTGCCATCTTTTTTCTTTTTCTCTATTAATGTATGTGCGATTGTATTGCTATTATCGTCAACGATTGTGACACGATAGCCATCTTCATGTTGGAGCTTTTTATCGTAAAGTTTTTCGAGTCCCTTTTTACCAATAACTGCATCATCTTTATAGCCTTTATATTCTTTTTGTTTTAATTCTTCAGAGTTAATGGGACCAACATAACCTAATAGATGTGAAGTCGCTTTTTCTAGAGGATAGTTACGACTTTCTGTTTCATTAGTTGTAAGATGAAATTTTTTTGCGAAATCACTTAAATATTCATCCATTTTTTTAACGGTTTTAAGTGGAACGAAGGTATCATCTTGTACCCAATTTTGATCCATTTGTTGTTTGATATAGTCTTCAGAAATACTTAGTTCTTTAGCGATTGCTTTATAATCTTTTTTAGATACATTCTTTGGAACGATGCCTATCTCATATGCTGTTCCTGTATTGGCCAATTCCACATTGTTTCGGTCTAAAATTTTACCACGTTCTGATTTTAAATTTTCAATATGTATGCTTTGGTCTTTCTGCATTCCTGGAATAATGACGCTATGATCCCAATCTAACTTCCACATACCATCTTCTTTAACAAAATTAAATTGAACGTTGCGATCAATGTTACCGTAGTTTGTTTTAATTTTATATTGAGCATCTACTCGTTTTTTATTTTTAGATACTTTTTTTATTTTACGATCCTGAATGTTTATATCTTTAACGCCTAAACTATTATATATTTTTATCGGACGTTCAGTCATTTCTACTTCACCATTATCGCTTTTAGAAATATAACTGCTATCTTTATAAACTTGTTTGAAATTTTTATCTTCAATTGCATCAATAGTATTATTAATTTCTTTATCTTTTGAAGCATAAAAATATATACCAAACCCGACAACTACAACTATTAAAATAAGTGGAACAATTTTTATCTTTTTCATCAATATCCTCCTTATATAATACTACATTTGTAGTATATTACAAATGTAGTATTTATGTCAAAATAATGTTATAATTTTTGTGATATGGAGGTGTAGAAGGTGTTATCATCTTTTTTAATGTTAAGTATAATCAGTTCATTGCTCACGATATGTGTAATTTTTTTAGTGAGAATGCTCTATATAAAATATACTCAAAATATTATGTCACATAAGATTTGGTTATTAGTGCTCGTCTCCACGTTAATTCCATTAATACCATTTTACAAAATATCGAATTTTACATTTTCAAAAGATATGATGAATCGAAATGTATCTGACACGACTTCTTCGGTTAGTCATATGTTAGATGGTCAACAATCATCTGTTACGAAAGACTTAGCAATTAATGTTAATCAGTTTGAGACCTCAAATATAACGTATATGATTCTTTTGATATGGGTATTTGGTAGTTTGTTGTGCTTATTTTATATGATTAAGGCATTCCGACAAATTGATGTTATTAAAAGTTCGTCATTGGAATCGTCATATCTTAATGAACGACTTAAAGTATGTCAAAGTAAGATGCAGTTCTACAAAAAGCATATAACAATTAGTTATAGTTCAAACATTGATAATCCGATGGTATTTGGTTTAGTGAAATCATACATATCACGGCACTTCGCTTCATCGCGATCGACAACCCCTAGTAACTTGTCGATTTCATTTAAGGTAAAGCCCAATTCCTGCATCCGTTTTATGAAATTCAATCGATCCACCGTTTGTGGTGAATACATTCGGTATCCCTTTTCGGTACGATTAGGCTCTGGAATTAAACCCAAACGTTCATAATATCTAATTGTCTCTTTGTTAACATTACATTTCTCGGCGATTTCTCCGACTCTAAAATACAATTTACATCACCCCAAATATAATATAAACCCTGTACCATAGTACAGGGTCAAGGGTAGTATTCATACTGTTATCTTAGACATTAATAAGAATGGTCATACTTTTTGCACACGTTTTTTTTGCCATTGTACAACACCTTATTTAGAAGAGCAAAATGCCCGTTGGCTGCTTATTCATTATTCGCTAAGTTAATATGCGCTTGTAAAAACTGTTGATACGTTTCATTACCCAATTGACGAGGGGTATTGTTAAATAAGCGTTGAAAAACACTCTTTTCAGCTTCGTCTAAATCAGATATTCGAGGGGATAATATTAGCTCAGAATATGACTTAAAGTAGGCAACACCTAATGTACCCCCACGGTTAATGATCATTAAAATCACGTTTCTCGATAATCACATCAATTTTTTGATGTGAACTGTCACGAACATGAATTTGTGCTACAGCTTGATTCTTCTTTAGGATTTTGCAAATTTACGCTACAAACCCCCGTTTCAGGTAAATCAAGTTCAACTCGTTTAGAGGCTTCTATGTCTCCTGCAAGATAGGCTGTTATTGAACGTACTTGTTCATATCCTGTTGCCATTAAGAATGTGGGAGCACGACCGTAACTCTTCATACCTACAATATAAAGACCTTGTTCTGGCTGGCGTAGAATTTCTTCACCATGTGCGCGAACGGTACCACAACTGTGTTCGTTTGGATCGATGAGTGGTGCTAGTGCTGCGATACTTTCCGTCGCTGGGTCAATGGATAATCGAAGTTCTTGTTCAATTGAAAAGTCCGGACGATTTCCAGCATTGACAATCAACTCGTCAATCTCTTTAATAATTGTCATTTCGCCTTCATAACGTCCTGCTAACTCCATTTGTCCATTCATTGATTTGACTTGCATCGTGTAGAACGGTGTATATACTTGTACTTTACCTGAATCGACCAATGAATGTATTTTCGAGCCAAGCGCCCCACGTGCTTCAAGTGCATCTTTTTCTTCGCCACCGTAGGCATCTTCTACATTTTTTTTACGTAGAATCCAAATCAATTTGGTTTCCGGAAATTCTTTTTGTAAATCGGCCAGTTCTAACAATGTATTAATAGCAGAGTGCCCACCACCAACCACTGCGACTGTTTTATCGGCATAGCGTTTCACACTTTTCGTTATATCTGGAATACCGTATTCAATGTGATTTTCGCATTGTTTTTCGGAATTCAACCAAACACCATTTGAAGTAGAAGGATTTGGGTTCCCCCATGTACCCGTTGCATCAATAATTGCACGTGCTTCTACTATTTCAATTTCATGATTTCTTTCAACATAAATTTCAAAAGGCTGCTTTTCACGATGTAATGATTTCATTTTATCGTTTTGTTGACGTGAAATTGAAATAACTTTTGAGTTGTATCGAATGGCTTCTTTTAAGACAGGTAATGTACTTAAAGGTACTAAATATTGATCCACCAACTCTTTTCCTGTCGGTAAAATATTATCCTGTGGTGATTCCCAATCCGTTTCTTCAAGTAGTTGACGTGCTGCTTTATCAATATCGTATTGCCAAGGGCTGAATAGTTGAACGTGTTGCCACTTAAGAATATTATGTCCTACATTTTCACCTGATTCAAAGACGATGAAAGGCACTTTTTGTATGGTTAAATGTGCTGCCGCCGCAAGTCCAACTGGACCAGCTCCAATAATGGCTACAGGTAAATCTAAGTTAAATTGCTTTTGTTCCGGTTTTTCTACTGTCACTTCAGGCGATGAGCAGCAAGTTGATTCATTTATCGTTTCTGGCGCACAACAAGAAGTCGTTGTTGGTTCCTCACCGTAGCATGATGTCTCTTTTATAGTAAATAATTTAATTTCTTTCATTTAAAATTCCCTCTTTTCAAAAGTTGAATTGCTTGCTCAAAATGTTTAGCTGTTACTTCTCCATATAAAAAGGCTTCACCTTTAAAAAAATTTTCTTTCATATAAAACACAGCTTCTTCTAATGATAACTGCCTCGCTTTCATAATGAGTTCTAAATAACTTATAAAGTAATCGACAGATAATATACTTGCATGATTTACTATCATTTTTTATCTCCTAGTCTAGTGTGAGTGATTTCAAATTCCAACCTTTTCTTATGACACATCAATCTTTGTTGATATATAGTTCAAAAAAATTTACTCAGGATAAAAAAGACAACAGAGGTCTGAAGATAAAATCTTTTTTATTTCATTAGGATTGGCTGAATAATAATTCCACTTTCCTTCTTTCTCAACAGAAATAAATTTTACATCTAATAAGATTTTTAGATGATAAGATAATTTAGATTGTGGCAATGCTAGTAGTTCACGCAAATCACATACACAGGTTTTTCCTTCTGTTGCCAAAATACGCAATATATAAAGTCTTTTGTGATCCGACAGCGCTTTAAATTTCTTCTCATAGTCGAGTAAAGTTGTATCACAAACATCAGACCGTTCTATCATGACTTATTCCCCCTAACACATCAATTTTTTTTGATGAGTTTTATATTATATTATATCGAATAGAATGTCAAAATAAAAACCTCCCCCCTGAAAAACGTTAATTGAACCGACTCAAAACTAAAGAGCGCGATTCCACCCTGATTAGCTTGGCGTTTAGGTTCCGTTTTCTTATCTGATTATCCTGCTTTATGGATTGGTTTTATCATGCTTATGGTGACACCTTGTACAGATTGGTATCTCGCTTTTACTGGAATAGCAAAAGGAAATGTATCTCTTTCTACATCAGTTTTACCGATTAATTTAATTTTACAAGTCGTACTTTTGCCAGTATATTTGCTAATATTGGCTGGAACTATTGAATCGATACCCATATCAACGCTTATAGAAAGTATATTTATTGTATTGGTTATTCCATTTGCATTTGCTCATCTTACACGATTCTTATTAAGAAAAAATCTGTTTTAAACAACAAAGTTATTCCCTTTTTCGGCATTGCTCAAATCTCCTTTTTATCATTGGCTATTATGGCAATGTTCGCTTCCCGAGGTTCTTATTTACTTGAAAATATGGAAGTCATTTACACTTTAGTTGTTACGGTTTTGTTGTTTTTTGTTATTAACTATGTAGTAGGACGCTTCGTTGGAAGGTCTTTAAAGTTTTCTTACGAAGATTCAGTTAGCTTAAATATGATAATTATTTCCAGTAATTCACCAGTGTCTTTAGCTATAGCTGTGACAGCATTCCCTGATCAACCTTTCATTGCTTTAGCTTTGGTCATTGGACCTTTAATTGAATTACCCGTACTGGCTATTGTCTCCCAAATATTGCTTTTCACAAGAAAAAAGAATAAAAAGTAAAGGCTATTCAGGATAGCCTTTACTTTTTATTCCGCAATCTGGCTCAATTGTTTAACATTTTTAATTGTTTTTTAACTTTTAACAGCATGGCTTTTCTCAGGTGCCTTTTCTAACAACTTGATTACACGTTTATATTTTCTCTTCTTTTCTTTATCTTCTTCACGAAAAACATTCATGACAAGGATGGGTCTATTCCCTCTTTTTGTTTGAACTAGCACTATATCGCCCTGTGCAATCAGCGTATTTCTTAATTTTTTTTGAATATGCCAATGATACATTTTATTTGTATTTAATTTCAAATTTCCGTTTTCAGTTCCGAGTATATGAAAACCGGAAATAGTATTATTATTCATTTAAGTCCCTCCTGATTTAATTAGAAAAATGAAATCTCTTTATCTAGTATAGGACAATAATTAACTCAAACATAATGTTCTCATCATTTTTCTCTTCAAGAAGTTAACTTATTTCACTATCTCCAGCCCACTTTCAAACTCAATTTCGCCATTAGAAAAAAGGCGAAATTAATATAACATTGTGGGTACAATAAATTATAATTTCGCCATTGATTTTTCATACCTATATGTGCAATAATCATACCCGTTGCGTTACTTAATATGGCTGTTTTAAATATTTCTCGAGGATGTATAACCGCAAAATTAATGGTTCCTATAGAGACGGTTTCAATATGTGTAGGTTCATTTTTGCTATTCAAGCAAATTAAAATGAAGTGTTCTCGGTCAGCATTTCCTATGAAGTCACGCATAATATCAGCAGCGTCTTTTGGTTCTTCAATACGTCTTTTTAAATACCAAAGTGTATCTTCTTTGATCATTTGGACTTTGACAATATCTATTCTTTTTCTACTCATTATGGATAACCTCTATACTTTCTATTAAGTCAGGGTGAACAATGGATGTGATAGAATCATCATTCATATAAATGGAATATAGCTCATCTAATTCTGAATTATTTTTTATGTTTGATGAAAAGGCGATAATGCCTTTAATAACATCTATGTGTGGTTGATGTATTAAATATTGGTATACTTCTTTCCATGTTTGATTCATTCTATTTAGTCTCCTTTAATGGTTTAATTGTCCATGCCTTTCTAGCGTATGGATTTAATGGATGCATGATTTCATTTGTTTGAGGGTTTGTTAATATATTGATTTTCTTACTGTGAGGTTTTAACATGTCTAATACTTCATTCACTCGATTTTCCACAAGGGGTTTCTTTCCGTAGGAACCCCAAGCCAATAAAACACTATCGGCTTCTTTGACAGCTTTCATAATGTGAATATCCGTGTGCTTGTCATGGCTGTTTTCGATATGTTTTAAATTAATGGGGGTATCAATATTTGAAAAAAGATTTATAAAATTAACACCACCATATTCATCTTTTTCAGCTACTTTATTGACAATAAGTTGTGTTGTAAGGTCAACATTAATAATGCCATCATAATGAGGGTACATCGTTATAATTGTGAGTACTTCTTTATCAATATTCCAAGTTTTTTTGAGAAGATAACGATGCATTTTATCCTCACTAAATATCGCTTCGGTTTCTAATACACTTTTGATTGATTTCATTTTTATCTAACTCCTTTATTTAATATTCTTCAGGTAACAACATGACGTAATAAGAAAGGTCTACATCATCTTCTCGGATAATGTAGACCTTATTAATATTGATAGCTTTTGAATAATTTGCCTTATGAATTTTTAAGTACTCTGGACGTTCTTGCTTATGTTTGATGTATAATTGACTATTATGCATATTGAACTGGAAAATATGAAAGTAATCAATCTCTTCTAGTTCCTTGAATTGTTCGTTTTCGCGTTGCGCTACAAGTTTCCATAATTGTTGCTGTAACATTGCTGGCAAGTAATTGGCAATACCACGTGTAATATAACGTTCCATGCTCATTTCTCCTTTTCGATATCTTTCATTATTGTAATAACTTCTGTAATGACTGTGACGCTTATCTGAGCTATGTGTATCCATTTATTCATTATTATGATTCTCCTTTTCAAGTAAGTGTCTTTGATCTAGTAGTGGCATAACTGTGTTATGAAGATATAAGAAGTCCATATCGTTTGTTTCATCAATATAACCAATCGCAATAAGTTGTTTCTGATAGTAGAGGATAAAGGGGTATATATGTCTTTCGTGAAGTGTATCAGAGTAGTAAGTATACGTATGAAGGATTTTATTGGTAAGTGGGCCAAGCCTTACATATTGGTCAGGAAGGATATTATCTGCCACTTCCTCGATAGATTCACATTCCCATTTTTCGTCCTTTGGTAGATTAAATAAGTTGGTTATATAGTGCTTGAGTTGTTGTTCTAGTGTCATTGTTATGACCTCCTAATGTATTGGATTGACGTATGCATGTGATACATCATTTTGATAATATAAGTTTGAAATACCATTTGTTTCGCCTAGAAATCCCACTGAAATACAGAAAAGATCCCAATCGAAAGTCGTCACAATTGTTGATATGACAAGGAAATCCCGTTATCCCGCTCATTTCTCGGGAAATATAGCTATATATTTAATATCACTTGGATTAATAGGTGTGGTTATGATTTACTTTTTTCTTTTTATATTATTTATTTATAAATAATAATGGGATTTTGGGATTACGCTTGCGTAATCCTTCTCTTACATGAAGTTAGCCAATCCCGTTACTATCCCACTTATATTTTGTTTTGGGATGTTCTTTCGTCATATCAATATAAGCTTCACATTGAGCCATGATTTGTTAGCGTGTTGAATATATTTGTTAGATGAGTGTTATTGAATGACGAAAGGACAGTACATTTGTATTAGATTTGAAGAAAGAGCGTTTGAGGCAAAAATAAAGACGAAGTGCTGAGGAGCACTTCGTCGAGTGGGGTATCATTGAAAAGTTGTTTAATAATTTCATTATTGAGTTTGAGTGTAACGTAGAACTGTTTTTTATGATTACCGTCTTTACGAATATCGATACGATCAATGACCGTAAGGTATAATGCTTTGAGTTGTGCTTTATCCATTGATTCTACGTTTTGAAATATTTGTTGTAATAGGGCAGCGATTTGCTTCGTATCGTAAGATGGTTTTTCTTGGTTTTGTTGGTGCTTGAGCTGATTAATTTGATTTGTAATGTCATTCAGTTGTGTTTCATATTGATGAATGGTTGGTTTGAGTGCAGATGTTAAGTCTGGATTGTCTTCGAT
>NZ_JAESKG010000026.1:0-38400 GCF_017891965.1 Staphylococcus sp. GDY8P126P
TATGAGAAAGCGTTTGAAGCTAATGAACATACGAGTCAAAACTCGTATGTAAGAATATTTAGTTGAATATAATGACTATAGAGAAGTCGCTAGGGACATGTTAAAATATAGGGACATATAAAATAGAATTTCAGTTTAAAAAGTAGGGGATTTAATGACATTACCATTAACAGATCGGCTCAATCATTTATTGAATAAGCAACCAATTTCCATGCATGTACCTGGCCATAAAAATATGACGATAGGCTATTTAAATGAGTTGAAAATGGAAATGGATATGACAGAAATTACAGGATTGGATGATTTGCATCAAGCTGAAGATGTTATTGGGCAAAGTATGCAACATATCAACAAGCATCCTGATTATGATGCTTACTTTTTAGTCAATGGAACGACATCCGGTATATTAGCAGTGATACAAAGCTTTGCTAAAGTAAAGGGAGAGTATATCATCGCAAGAAATGTACATAAATCTGTTTTTCATGCTTTGGATTTAGCGCGTGCTTCTAGTAAATTATTAAAAACGAGCATAAGTAGTAAGACAAAACAGTATGTTGGTCCAGACGAAGTGTCACTAAAAACTCAGGTAGATAAAGCGAAATTAGCAGTTTTCACTTATCCTAATTATTATGGCGAGTGCTTTGATGTAGCGTCTACGATTAAGTATATGAAAGCATGTCAAATTCCTACATTAATAGATGAAGCTCATGGTGCGCATTTCAATTTAATGGGTTTTCCAAATTCTACATTGAATATGGGGGCGGATTATGTTGTGCAGTCTTATCATAAAACGTTGCCATCACTCACGATGAGTTCTATTATTTTTATACATAAAAAGGCACCGTTACGTGAAGATATATTGAAATATTTAACTTACTTTCAATCTTCAAGTCCATCCTATCTTTTGATGAGTAGTTTAGAATTAGCACATGACTTTTATAAAAGCTATGATAGTAGTCTGTTTTTTGAAAAAAGATCACAGTTAATTAAAGTGTTAAAAGATAAAGGTATGCGTATTATTGATGTAGAAGATCCACTCAAATTGAATATTCAGTGTAATGGTTATACAGGAATCGAACTTCAAACACTTTTTGAAAACCAAGAGATTTATGTAGAGCTTGCGGATGACTATCAAGTTTTACTAGTCCTACCTTTATGGCATAAAGGCGATCAATTTCCATTTGATGATTTGTTAGCAAGAATAAGCGCAATAAATATAGAAACAAGAGTTGCGTTTGAAGTAACGGATGTACCCTTTTACAATGAAGAAGGTACGTATGATTATAGAGAAATAGATAAGGTTAAGAAGATAGATATAGATAAAGCATATAATAAAATATTGGCGACGCATTTAACTCCTTATCCTCCGGGTATTCCAATCATGCTAAGAGGAGAAATTATCACTAAAAATATGATAAAATTAATGAATTATTGGTGTAATCATCAAATTAGAGTTGAAGGTATGAAAGATAATAAAATAGAAATTAAGGATGAATAAGATGTCTGCATTTATAACTTTTGAAGGGCCGGAAGGTTCAGGTAAAACTACTGTGATACAACAAGTAGCACAAAAATTAGAAAATCAATACAGTGTTGTGCTCACAAGAGAGCCCGGTGGCGTAAAGACGGGAGAGCAAATTCGTGAGGTATTACTTGAGGGTGACGACATGGATGATCGTACAGAAGCATTATTATTTGCAGCTTCAAGACGAGAACATCTTGTGGGTAAAGTCATTCCATCTTTAGAAAATGGGAAATTAGTATTGTGTGATCGATATATAGATAGTTCTTTAGCATATCAGGGCTATGCACGGGGTATAGGAATAGAAGAAGTAAAGTCTATTAATGAATTTGCAATAAATGGTTTATATCCTGATATTACAATTTATTTAGATGTGAGTGTAGCTGTAGGTCGGGAACGTATTTTGAAAAATCAACGAAATCAAAATCGTCTTGATCAAGAAGACGTAAAATTTCATGAAAAAGTAGTTGAAGGATATAAAAAAATTATTCATAATGAGTCTGAACGCTTTATCGTGATAGATGCAGATAGAAGCATAGATGAAGTTGTGAACGCAACATATGAATCTATAAGCAAATACTTAGAAAAATTATGATATAATACTGGGAAGAGGTGTTTAGTATGAAAATGATTATAGCAATTGTACAAGATCAAGATAGTCAAGAGCTTTCAGACAAACTTGTTAAACATAACTTTAGAGCAACGAAACTTGCAACAACCGGTGGATTTTTAAGAGCGGGTAATACAACATTCCTATCAGGTGTCGAAGATGACCGTGTAGACGAAATGTTGAAAGTGATTAATGACACTTGCGGTAATAGAGAACAACTTGTATCACCTATAACACCAATGGGTGGAAGTGCAGATTCTTATATACCTTACCCAGTTGAAGTAGAGGTTGGAGGAGCAACGGTATTTGTAATGCCTGTTGAAGCTTTCCATCAATTCTAGAATTATGGTTGCTATATATGGTAACCTTTCAAATTACATTTTTGTTTAGGACACATATAAGATGGTCTTAAGAAATGTGCTTTGTAAGGTAACTATGTATGAGCAGCCTTTTTATATAAAGGAGTAACTTTATGATGGATGAACAAGAAAGACTGACGAAAGCGTATCAATCAAACAAATTGTCGCATGCTTACTTATTTGAAGGCGATGATGGCCAAACAATGCAGCAAGTCGCTATTGATTTTACGAAACTTATTTTATGTAATGGAGATTATCAATGTCAGTTAAAGGTAGAAACATTTAATCATCCTGATTTTATGTATGTATCATCTGAAGAAACAACAATAAAAAAGGATCAAGTTGAACAATTAGTACATCACATGAATCAACTTCCAATCGAAGGCGATTATAAAGTGTACATTATTGAATCTTTTGAGAAACTAACAGTTCAAGGCGAAAATAGCATTTTAAAGTTTTTAGAAGAGCCTCCAGAAAACACAATAGCCATCTTATTAACTACAAAACCAGAACAAATTCTAGATACGATACATTCTAGATGCCAACATGTTTATTTTAAACCAATTGATAAAACCAAGTTTATTAATCGATTAGTTGAGCGAGAAATTGCTAAACCAGTAGCTGAATTGTTAAGTACATATACAACGCAAATTGAAGTCGCTGTTACGCTTAATGAAGAAACCGATTTAATGGCTCTACGCAAGAGTGTTGTTAAATGGTGCCAATTATTGTTAACCAATCGTTCAATGGCTTTGATAGCTATTGTGGATTTATTAAAACAAGCTAAAAATAGAAAATTGCAGTTAGTGACATTAGCAGCAGTTAATGGTTTCTTTGAAGATGTCATGCATGCTAAAGTAGGTATGGATCAAGATATGATATATCATGATTTAAAGGAAGATATCAAAGCATTTTCGAAAAAACTAACATACAATCAAATTATTTTGATGTATGATCAAATAACAGAAGCACATAAAAAATTGAATCAAAATGTTAACCCGATGTTAGTATTTGAACAAATTGTAATAAAAGGGGTGAATTAATAATGCAAAATGTAGTCGGAATAGATTTTCAAAAATCAGGTAAAATGGAATATTATTCACCAAAGGGTTTTGATTTAGACGTTGGCGACTGGGTAGTCGTAGAATCAAAAAGAGGATTAGAAATGGGACGCGTGAAATATGCACCATTAGATGTTGCGGATCAAGATGTCACATTGCCATTAAAAGAAATTGTTCGTCTCGCTACAGAAGATGATTTGCTACAATATGAAAAAAATGAGTATGATGCGGATGAGGCAATGGCATTATGTAAAGAGACGATACAACAACACGAGTTAGAAATGAGATTGGTAAATTGTGAATACACACTAGATAAATCAAAAGTTATCTTCAATTTCACTTCTGATGAACGTGTCGATTTTCGAAAGTTAGTTAAAGTATTGGCGCAGAAGTTAAAAACACGTATTGAGTTAAGACAGATTGGTGTCAGAGACGAAGCTAAATTACTAGGTGGTATAGGGCCATGTGGCCGTTCACTGTGTTGTTCTACGTTTTTAGGTGATTTTGAACCAGTTTCTATTAAAATGGCAAAAGATCAAAATCTATCTCTCAACCCCACTAAAATATCTGGAGCCTGTGGTCGCCTAATGTGCTGTCTTAAATATGAAAATGATTATTATGAAGAAGCACGCGCGCAATTACCAGATGTCGGAGACGCTATTGAAACGCCTGAAGGTAATGGAAAAGTCATAGGTTTGAATATTTTAGATATTTCTATGCAAGTTAAAGTCGAGGGCCTAGAGCAGCCACTTGAATATAAAATGGAAGAATTAGAAACATTAAATTAGGAGGCTAATACAACATTGAATCGTAACGACATATTTGAAAAATTAGCAAATCTAGAAGCCAATATAAACCAAATCAACAGTGATATGGGAAATTTAAAAAAACTTACCGTTGAAGTGATTGAAGAAAATGTCGCCTTACAAATAGAGAATGAAAATTTAAAAACTTTAATAGACAAAGAAGAAAAACCTAAAGCGGTTGAAAATGGGAAAAAGCTACCAAAGAAACAACCGCTACGTAGCAAAGATAATTTAGCAATGCTTTATAAAGAAGGTTTTCATATTTGTAATGGAGAATTATTCGGTAAACACAGAAAAGGTGACGATTGTTTATTTTGTCTTGAAGTATTAAGTGAATAATCGAACTGATTTAAATGGTTAATGTATAATGATGACATGTGATTGAGGATGAGGTGTAGCGATAGGCTTGATTATTAAGCATCGTTATCTCGTCCTCTTTTTTTAGGGAGGAAAGGGAAATGTTGTTAGAGAATGAGAGGTTAGACTATTTATTAAAAGAAAACCTTAGAATTATACAAAATGATAATGTATTTTCTTTTTCGACGGATGCGTTATTACTTGGTCACTTTACCAATGTGAAAAAGCGCGATAATATAATGGATTTGTGCTCTGGTAACGGCGTAATTCCTTTAGTATTATCGAATAAAGGGCAACAAATGATAGATGCTGTCGAAATTCAAGAGCAATTAGTAGACATGGCTAGAAGAAGTATTACATATAACCAACTAGAAGAGAGAATCCATATGTATCAAATGGACTTGAAAGAAGCACATAGATATTTCAAGCCGTCTCAATATGATTTAGTTACTTGTAATCCTCCTTATTTTAAAACAAATCAGCAACACCAACATCAAATAGATGCGCATAAGATAGCGAGACATGAGATAATGTGTACATTAGCAGATTGTTGTTATGCTGCAAGGCATTTGTTAAAGCAAGGTGGTCGATTTATCATGGTTCATAGGGCGGAACGTCTAATGGATGTCTTAAGTCATATGAGAACTTATCAAATTGAACCTAAAAAAATTTATTTTATATACAGTAAACTGGATAAAGCGGCTCAAACGATTGTTGTTGAAGGTAGAAAAGGCGGGAATCAGGGCTTAGAAATTCAACCACCATTCTACATATATAACAAAGATGGCACTTATACCGAAGAAATGAGAGAAATATATTATGGATAAACATTATATATATATTGTTAAGTGTAAAGATGGCAGTCTATATACAGGATATGCAAAAGATATAGAAAAAAGAATTATCAAACATAATAATGGTCAAGGTGCCAAATATACAAAAATAAGACGTCCTGTACAATTAGTTTACCAAGAAATGTTTGATACCAAATCTGAAGCATTGAAACGTGAATATGAAATCAAGACATTTTCACGTCAAAAAAAACTTAAATTAATAAGTGAGGGATAGCTTATGTCAACGTTATATTTAGTAGGAACGCCCATCGGTAACTTAGCAGATATTACTTATCGTGCAGTAGATATATTACGGAATGTAGATTTGATAGCTTGTGAAGATACGAGGGTGACAAAAAAATTATGTGCGCATTATGAGATACAAGCACCACTCAAGTCCTATCATGATCACAACAAAGAACAACAAACAGATTATTTAATTGAACAATTACAAGAAGGTGTGGATATTGCACTCGTATCAGATGCAGGCTTACCACTTATTAGTGACCCGGGATATGAACTTGTTGTAGCTGCAAGAGAAAAACAAATTAGAGTAGAAACAGTACCTGGACCTAATGCGGGTTTAACTGCACTGATGGCAAGTGGGTTGCCTTCTTTTACTTATACATTTTTAGGATTTTTACCTAGAAAAGAAAAGCAAAAACATTCGATATTAGAACAGCGTATGTATGAAGATAGCACGTTGATTATTTATGAATCACCGCATCGTGTGAAAGATACCTTAAAAACAATTCTAAACATAGATGAAGCGCGTAAAGTATCAGTTGGAAGAGAACTTACTAAGAAGTTTGAGCAAATTGTCACAGGCTATGTAAGCGAAGTGATTGAGCAACTTGAAGATGGAAATATTCCGTTGAAAGGTGAGTTCGTTGTCCTTGTTGAAGGTGATGAACATGTAGAGGATACTTCGTGGTTTGAGGATATGTCTATAAAAGAACATGTAACGTATCATATAAATCAAAATATGAAACCTAAAGCAGCTATAAAAGTTGTTGCGGAAGCACGTCATATGAAAACGAGCGAAGTATACGACATTTATCATGAGGTTAATTAATCATTTTATAAGTCTTCAAAAGAGACGTGAAAGTGACTTAATATAAAATCATATATAAACAATAAAAAAGTGTTGAAAAACTCCCATAACATGCGTGATTTATGGTAATGTAGATAAGATAGAGATTATTAACCATTATTAAATCATATCAGCAAAAAAGTGGAAAAAACGCATATGAATCGTACACTATCCATATAATTCATTAATATGAAATGCATATAAAAACAGTACAGAAGCATACGTCTACTTTATTGAAAACAATATTAAATTTAGATATATTTATGATGTAAGAAACGAGGAGGAACATTGATGGCGAAAGAAACATTTTATATCACTACACCAATATATTATCCAAGTGGGAATTTACATATCGGTCATGCTTATACGACAACAGCTGGTGATGTAATCGCACGTTATAAAAGAATGCAAGGCTATGATGTTCGTTATTTAACGGGAACGGATGAACATGGACAAAAAATTCAAGAAAAAGCACAAAAAGCTGGGAAATCAGAAATCGAGTACCTTGATGAAATGATTGCTGGTATTAAAGATTTATGGGGAAAACTAGAGATTTCAAACGACGATTTTATACGTACAACAGAAATTAGACATAAAGAAGTTGTACAACAAATATTTGAACGTTTATTGGCTCAGGGAGATATTTATCTTGGTGAATATGAAGGTTGGTATTCTGTTCCGGATGAAACGTATTATACTGAAACACAATTAGTCGATCCAATTATGGAAAACGGAGTGATTGTTGGAGGTAAGAGTCCTGATTCTGGTCATGAAGTAGAATTAGTAAAAGAGGAAAGTTATTTCTTCAATTTATCTAAATATACAGACCGTTTATTAGAATTTTATGATGAAAATCCTGAATTTATTCAACCGCCTTCACGTAAAAATGAAATGATTAATAATTTCATTAAACCAGGACTTGAAGATTTGGCAGTATCAAGAACATCATTTGATTGGGGTATTCGTGTTCAATCAAATCCTAAGCATGTTGTTTATGTTTGGATAGATGCGCTTGTAAATTATATTTCTTCATTAGGTTATCTATCAGATGATGATAGTCTATTCAAGAAATATTGGCCTGCAGACATTCATATTATGGCTAAGGAAATTGTACGATTCCACTCTATTATATGGCCGATTTTATTAATGGCACTAGACATTCCATTACCTAAAAAAGTTTTCGCACATGGTTGGATACTTATGAAAGATGGGAAAATGAGTAAATCTAAAGGTAATGTTGTAGATCCTAACGTATTGATTAATCGTTACGGTTTGGACGCAACACGTTACTACTTAATGCGTGAATTACCATTTGGCTCTGACGGTGTATTTACACCAGAAGGATTTGTAGAACGTACAAATTATGACTTAGCAAATGACTTGGGTAACTTAGTTAATCGAACAATTTCAATGGTGAACAAATATTTTGATGGTGAACTACCAGCATATCAAGGTCCTAAACACGAATTAGATAAAGATATGGAACAAATGGCACTAGATACTGTCAAAACTTTCCATGAAAATATGGACGACTTACAATTCTCAGTAGCACTTTCAACTATATGGAAATTCATTAGTCGTACTAATAAATATATCGATGAAACGTCACCATGGGTTTTAGCTAAAGATGAGGATCAAAAAGAAATGCTTGGTAACGTAATGGCACACTTAGTAGAAAATATTCGTATTATTGCGGTATTATTAAGACCATTCCTTACACATGGACCAAAACAAATCTTCAGCCAATTAAATATTAATGCACCAGAACTTTTTGAATTAGAAAGTATTGAACAGTATGGCGCATTAACTGAACCGATTATGGTGAGTGGTAAACCCGAACCAATCTTCCCACGTTTGGATAGCGAGGTTGAAATTAGCTATATCAAGGAATCAATGCAACCAGACAAGATTGAAGAAGAAGTTGAGGAAGAGTTGCCTAGCAAAGCGCAAATTGATATCAAAGATTTTGATAAAGTAGAAATCAAGGCTGCAACAATTATTGACGCAGAGCAAGTGAAAAAATCTGATAAGTTATTAAAAATTCAAGTTGATTTGGATAGTGAACAACGTCAAATCGTTTCAGGTATTGCAAAATTCTATCAACCTGAAGATATTATTGGCAAAAAGGTAGCAGTTGTCACTAATTTAAAACCAGCTAAATTAATGGGTAGAAAATCAGAAGGTATGATACTTTCTGCTGAAAAAGATGGTGTACTTACACTTGTAAGCTTGCCTAGTGCAATTCCAAATGGTGCAATAATTAAATAATCACAAATTGAGGGAGTGGAATTAATATGCTAATCGATACACATGTTCATTTAAATGCAGATCAATATGATGAAGATTTAGAGGAAGTCATTGAACGCGCAAGAGAGAATGGTGTGGATCGTATGTTTGTTGTTGGTTTTGATACGCCGACAGTAGAACGTACGATGGAGCTCATTGACCAATATGAATTTATCTATGGCATTATTGGTTGGCACCCTGTAGATGCGATTGATTGTACTGAAGAGCGTTTAGAATGGATTGAAAAACTTGCAGCACACCCTAAAGTGATTGGCATTGGTGAAACCGGATTAGACTATCATTGGGATAAGTCGCCCAAAGATGTTCAACAAGCATTGTTTAGAAAGCAAATTGCATTAGCAAAACGCGTAAATTTACCAATTATCATTCATAATAGAGAAGCGACACAAGATTGTGTAAATATTCTTAAAGAAGAACACGCTGAAGAGATTGGTGGCATTATGCACAGCTTTAGCGCGTCACCTGAAATTGCTAACGATGTTATCAATAAATTGAATTTTTACGTATCATTAGGTGGTCCTGTTACATTTAAAAATGCAAAACAACCAAAAGAAGTTGCAAAGCATGTGCCTTTTGATAGACTGTTAGTTGAAACGGATGCACCATTCCTATCGCCACATCCCTATAGAGGCAAAAGAAACGAACCTGTCCGCGTAACATTAGTTGCGGAACAAATTGCTGAATTACGTGGTGTGAGTTACGAAGAAGTGTGTAAACAAACAACTGAAAACGCAGAACGATTGTTTAAATTAAAAGCATAATCATATTTCAAAAAGGTATCGGTCTGAGATAGAGCTTAGTTGATATAAGGCATACTAAGTGGTAATCACAATTAAAACCGATACCTTTTTTATTTTTATCTAAAATGAATTAAAGTAACGAAAGGTGAAGCAATAAATGAAAATAAATGAATTTATTGTAGTTGAAGGTAGAGATGACACTGAACGCGTAAAAAGAGCTGTTCAATGTGATACGATTGAAACAAATGGTAGCGCCATTAACGAATCAACGTTAAAGGTAATTGCACAAGCCTATGAAACAAGAGGTGTTATCGTATTAACTGACCCTGATTTCCCGGGTGATAAAATCCGCAACACGATACAAAAACAGATTCCCGGTGTGAAACATGCATATATTGATAAAGAAAAAGCTAAAAATAAACGTGGAAAAATTGGCGTAGAGCATGCACAATTAAGTGATATTAAAGAAGCTTTAATGAATGTGAGTACACCTTTTGAAGAAGGTCATGAATCAATAAGTAAAGATGTTTTAATCGATTTAGGATTAATCGTTGGTAAGGACGCACGTCATAAAAGAGAAAAGTTAGGTCGCAAACTGCATATAGGCCATTCTAATGGTAAACAGTTAATCAATAAGTTGAATGCATTTGGCTATACAGAAGAAGATGTTAGGTCTGCTTTAAGTGATGAAGAAGGAAGTGAATCGTAAATGGATTATAAAGATATTGCCACACCAACACGTACGAAAGCTTTACTTAATCAATATGGCTTTAATTTTAAAAAAAGTCTCGGTCAAAACTTTTTAATTGATGTGAATATTATTCATAATATTATTGACGCAAGTGATATTGATGAACAGACAGGTATAATAGAAGTGGGTCCTGGTATGGGGTCATTGACAGAACAATTAGCAAAAAGTGCTAAAAAGGTTATGGCATTTGAAATAGACCAACGTTTAATACCTGTATTAAAAGATACGATGGGACCTTACGATAATGTAACCGTGATCAACGAAGATATACTTAAAGCAGATATCGCACATTATGTAACAGAACACCTGGCTGATTGTGAAAAGATTATGGTTGTCGCAAACTTACCTTATTATATTACGACGCCAATATTATTAAATTTAATGCAGCAGAAATTACCAATTGATGGCTATGTAGTCATGATGCAAAAAGAAGTTGGAGAACGACTTAATGCACAAGTTGGTACAAAAGCCTATGGCTCACTCTCAATCGTTGCACAATATTATACAGAAACAAGTAAAGTATTAACGGTGCCTAAATCAGTTTTTCTTCCGCCACCTAATGTAGATTCCATTGTTGTAAAATTGATGAAACGTCCAACACCTATCGTTGATATTGACGACGAAAATAAATTTTTCAAAATGACAAAAGCGGCATTTAGTCAAAGACGTAAAACAATCAATAATAATTACCAAAGCTTATTTGTAAACGGTAAAGTGAATAAAGAAAAAATATTGGAATGGTTAGAAGCGGCTGGCATCGATCCTCGAAGACGTGGAGAGACACTTTCAATAAAAGAATTTGCAAATTTATACAATGAATTGCAAAATTTCACAGAATTAGAATTTTAAATTATTGACAAGCGCGTCCGACATTGCTAAAATTGATATTTTATTTGACAAAAACCTCCATTTTGTGTTATTATACAACTTGTAGCGAGGTGGAGCAATATGCCAAAATCTATTGGAGACATCAAAAATTCACTTGATTGTCAATTAGGAAACAGAATTGTACTTAAAGCGAACGGTGGACGTAAAAAAACAATTGAACGTAGTGGTGTGTTAAAAGAAACTTACCCTTCTGTTTTTATTGTGGAACTAGATCAAGATATTTATAATTTTGAACGTGTGTCTTATACATACACTGACGTTTTAACTGAAAACGTACAAGTTTCTTTTGAAGATGATAATCATCAAGAAGCAATTGCACACTAAATAAAAGTAATTAAAGTCATGTTTGATTGTCAGAATCTTACTTTCACAATAGACTTTAATATTCGAACGATTGATATAAAAAGGTATGTTGGTGTATAGCGCCGACATACCTTTTTTTGATTTTTATACATATAAAAGAAAATTATTTTATCTAGTAAACACGTTATTGTAAAATAGTGAATTAAGAAATGATTTGATTTTTCGACATAGTTGAAAGTTTATTTTTAAATTTTTATTTATTTGTATTTTGGCGCAATATATTAACTTTTGAAAAAACCGACAACACAATGATAACAATATGTTAAAATCATTTTATTACCATATCGAAATTGAAAGAGGGTGGGAATATGATTTATGAAACTGCGCCAGCTAAAATTAACTTAACGTTGGACACACTCTTTAAACGAGATGATGGTTTTCATGAAGTTGAAATGATAATGACAACGATAGATTTAAACGATCGCTTATCATTTGAACTGCGTAAAGACAAAAAAATAGTTGTTGACGTAGAACAGACTTATGTTCCCTCCGATAATAAAAATTTGGCATATAAAGCTGCAGAACTAATGAAAAAGACCTATAATTTACAACAAGGTCTGACCATTACGATTGATAAAAACATACCCGTGTCAGCAGGGTTAGCAGGTGGATCGACAGATGCTGCAGCTACGATGAGAGGCATGAATCGTTTATATAAGTTAAATAGACCGTTAGAGGAGCTATGTGCATTAGGAATACAAATTGGAACGGATATTCCTTTTTGTATATTAGGTAAGACTGCTTTGTGTAAGGGCAAGGGCGAAATAATCGAATATTTGGATAAACCGCCTTCTGCTTGGGTTGTGGTTGCTAAACCTGATTTAGGTATATCGTCACCAGATATATTTAAGAAATTAGATTTAACACAACCGCATACAGTGCATACTGAAGCATGTGAAAATGCTTTAATTTCTGGAGATTACGAACAATTATGTAAAAGTCTTTCAAATCGCTTGGAACCTGTTTCGGGAAAGATGCATGATGAAATATTAAAAATAAAAGCCAATATGTTAGCAAATGGTGCGGATGGTGCTGTTATGAGTGGTAGTGGCCCGACAGTTTATGCGTTAGCTAGGAAAGAGAGACAAGCAAGACACATATATAACGCGGTTAATGGTTGCTGCAATGAAGTACATATTGTAAGATTGTTAGGCTGAAAAAGAAGGGATGAAATGAATGCGCTATAAAAGAAGTGAACGTATTGTGTATATGACACAATACTTAATGAATAATCCAAACAAATTAATACCACTAACATATTTTGTACAAAAGTTTAAACAAGCTAAATCTTCAATTAGTGAAGATGTACAAATTATTAAAACAACTTTTCAAAAAGAAAAGCTTGGCACGGTTATTACTACGGCAGGTGCTAGCGGTGGTGTGACCTATAAACCAGAAATGAGTAAAGCGGAAGCGACGGAAGTGATTGATGATGTTATTGCTCAACTTCAGGAGAAAGATCGTTTATTACCAGGTGGATATTTATTCTTATCCGATTTAATGGGGAATCCTACTTTACTTAATCGTGTTGGTAAATTAATTGCAACACTGTATATGGATGAAGAGATAGATGCCATTGTAACGATTGCAACTAAGGGGATCTCATTAGCCAATGCAGTAGCGAATGTATTGAACTTGCCAGTAGTTGTTATTAGAAAAGATAATAAGGTTACTGAGGGATCAACAGTTTCTATTAACTATGTCTCAGGCTCATCTAGAAAAATTGAAACGATGGTGCTTTCTAAGAGAACATTACCAGAAAATTCTAACGTGCTCGTGGTTGACGATTTTATGCGTGCTGGAGGTTCAATCAATGGTGTTATGAATTTGATGAATGAGTTTAAAGCTCATGTTAAAGGGGTATCGGTACTAGTAGAATCAAAAGAAGTTAAGCAAAGATTAATTGAAGATTATACATCCTTAGTTAAACTATCTGATGTAGATGAATACAATCAGGAGTTTAAGGTGGAACAAGGCAACAGTTTAACTAAATTTTCTTAAAAGGAGCGATTTCGACATCATGAAAGTTATTAATACTGAAAAGGCACCTGAAGCATTAGGGCCATATTCGCATGCAACAGAAATTAATGGACTTGTGTTCACATCAGGACAAATTCCTCTAAATTTAGAAGGACAAATTGTTAGCGATGATGTAAAAGAGCAAACGAAACAAGTCTTAGAAAATTTAAAAGTTGTGTTAGACCAAGCTGGATCAGATTTAGATTCAGTAATTAAAGCTACTATTTTCATTGCTGATATGAATGAATTTCAAAATATAAATGAAATTTATGGCAAATACTTTAGTAATCATCAACCAGCGAGAAGTTGTGTTGAAGTGGCAAGATTGCCGAAAGATGTTAAAGTTGAAATAGAGTTAATTGCAAAAGTGAAATAAGGATTTATAATTTTTAATAAAATTGTTAAGCTTCTAACAAAGAGATACTAGGGGGGCTCACTACATGAAAGTGACAGATGTAAGACTTAGAAAGATACAAACAGATGGAAGAATGAAAGCGCTTGTTTCAATTACGTTAGACGAGTCATTTGTTGTACATGACTTACGCGTAATTGAAGGCAACACAGGTCTATTCGTCGCAATGCCGAGTAAACGTACACCAGATGGTGAATTCCGAGACATTGCTCATCCAATTAACTCAGAAATGAGACAAGAAATACAGGATGCAGTAATGAAAGTATATGAAGAGACTGATGAAGTCATCCCTGACAGAAATGCGCAATCATCAGACGATTCTGAAGAAGCTTAAATAAAATACGTTCAGCTATTTGAGGGAAAATAGTTGTTATATACACGACCGAATAGGGCGGAAAATTTATTTTCAAAATGATTTTTTTGCTCTATTTTAGTAGATGTGACTATTTAAATGGATAACTTAGCTAAAGTGATGCATAAGTGTGACTGATTTTTTATGTGAATATGCAGTAGTTTATGGAAAAGTTATTTTATAATTTCGATATAGTCATTTAACGTCTAATTGATATAAACCAGACCGAAACATATATGTTCGGTCTGGTTTTTTGCATACTTATCGCTTTAAAAATAAAAAGTGTTGATTTTAAAAAGGTGACAGAAATGATTTGTTTTAGGGAATGGAAAATAAATGGGAATAAAATGAATATTGGTTAATTTTAAATAATATAAAAATAAGAAATACAAGTGTGACTATGTTGATATTTTCGTAAATAAAAAATTATATTATATTAGAGATATTATAGATTTCGCATAAATTTTGAAGCGTTTCCATAGGTATTCAATGATGACAAATAGGGTTATGCAATTTTTTAATATTAGTAATAAAAATATTTCTATTATATAACATTGGTGCTTTGAGCCTTGAAAGTGTGACTAGCGTTAAATTATAATAGGTAGGAAGTGTATATTTTAATGGAGGGTTAACATACATGCAAAGACATGCAATAGTACTTGCAGCAGGCAAAGGTACACGTATGAAATCAAAGAAATACAAAGTACTTCATGATGTAGCAGGTAAAACGATGATCGAACATGTTGCAGATAATGTGAAGCAATCTGGAATAGATCAGCTTGTTACCATTGTTGGACACGGTGCAGATAGTGTCAAAGAGACACTTGGAGACACATCGCTTTATAGTTTTCAAGAAGAACAATTAGGTACAGCACATGCTGTTAAAATGGCAAGTGAGCATTTAAGTGAAAGTCAAGGGACGACGTTAGTGGTTTGTGGAGACACGCCATTGATTACGACAGCAACATTGAAATCATTGGTTGAACATCACGAGAACAATCAAGCACATGCAACAGTTTTATCAGCGACAGCAGAAAATCCATTCGGTTATGGACGTATTTTACATGACTCAGAAGGACGTTTGGTGAGTATTGTTGAGCAAAAAGATGCAACAGATGCAGAGCAACAAATTAATGAAATTAGTTCAGGTATTTTTGCGTTTGATAATCAAGTCCTATTCGAAAAACTAGAATTAGTCAAAAATGACAACGCACAGAGCGAATATTACTTGCCTGATGTACTTTCTTTAATTTTAGAAGATCGTGGTATTGTTGAAGTTTTCCATACGAATGATTTTGAGGAAATCATGGGCGTGAATGATAGAGTAATGCTTAGCGAAGCTGAAAAAGCTTTTAGAAAACGCATTAACGAACAGCATATGAAGAACGGTGTAACAATTATTGACCCTGCGACGACTTATATCGGAGCTGATGTTAGAATTGGTGAAGATACAGTAGTTGAGCCTGGTGTGAAACTCTCTGGCAATAGCGTGATTGGTGAAGATACTGTTATTGGACAATATACGGAAATTACGAATAGTAAAATAGGTTCAAATGTCACAATTAAACAATCTGTCATTAATGAAGCGATAGTGGATGATTATGCTACGATTGGTCCGTTTGCACAACTTCGTCCAGGTGCAGATATAGGTAAAAAAGTAAAAGTTGGTAACTTTGTTGAAGTTAAAAAATCAGTGGTGAAAGCAGGAGCCAAATTACCTCACTTAAGTTATATTGGTGATGCTGAAATAGGTGAAAGAACGAATGTTGGATGTGGTTCTATCACAGTTAACTATGATGGGATTAATAAATTTAAGACGGTCATTGGTGATGATTCCTTTATCGGATGTAATACGAATCTCGTTGCACCAATTACTTTAGGTAATCGTTCATTTATAGCCGCAGGATCAACAATCACTGATAATGTACCAGAAGACAGTTTAGCGTTAGCGAGAGCTAGACAAACGACTAAAGAAGGTTATTTGAAAAAATAAACACAAATGTTTAGACAAGCTTACTTAAACTGTTAAAATCAATATAGTTAAAGATAATCATAACAATTATTTATGTTGCTGAGCGATATAAGTTTTGCCTTGTCTACAAACCAAAACGAATTGAAAGAATTAATTGGAGGACTATAAATGTTAAACAATGAGTATAAGAATTCTGCTTTGAAAATATTTTCTTTGAAGGGTAATGAACCGTTAGCCCAAGAAGTGGCAGATCATGTTGGAATTGAATTAGGGAAATGTTCTGTAAAACGTTTCAGTGATGGAGAAATTCAAATCAATATTGAAGAAAGTATTCGTGGTTGTGATGTTTTTATTATTCAACCAACATCAAATCCAGTAAATTTACATTTAATGGAATTGTTAATCATGATAGATGCTTGTAGACGTGCTTCAGCAGCGAACATTAATATCGTTGTTCCATATTATGGCTATGCACGCCAAGACAGAAAAGCGCGCAGTCGTGAACCAATCACAGCAAAACTTGTTGCAAACTTAATTGAAACTGCTGGCGCAGACCGCATGATTGCATTGGATTTACATGCACCTCAAATACAAGGTTTCTTCGATATGCCAATTGACCATTTAATGGGTGTGCCGATTTTAGCGCAATACTTTAAAAATGAGACAGATATCGACCCTGAAGAGTGTGTTGTTGTATCACCAGACCACGGTGGGGTGACAAGAGCTCGTAAACTTGCAGATATACTTAAAACGCCAATCGCGATTATAGATAAACGTCGTCCGAAACCAAATGTTGCAGAAGTGATGAATATTGTTGGTGAAATTGAAGGTCGAACAGCAATTATTATTGACGATATTATAGATACGGCTGGTACGATTACTTTGGCTGCCCAAGCGTTAAAAGACAAAGGTGCGAAAGATGTTTATGCTTGTTGTACGCATCCTGTACTATCAGGTCCTGCAAAAGAACGTATTGAAAACTCAGCGATTAAAGAACTTGTAGTTACAAACTCCATTCAATTAGATGAAAAACGTAAACCAGAGAATACTAAAGAATTATCAGTAGCAGGGTTATTGGCTCAAGCAATTATACGTGTATATGAACGCGAATCAGTTAGTGTGCTATTTGACTAATAGCCTTTAACAATGTATAATAATTTCGTTCGTGAAATATCACGATAAATAAACATTTGCAAGCAACAGATTGTTGATGGGCAAATGAGGAGCTCTTAGATAGAGCATTTATGAAAGGTGGAAACTGAATATGGCTTCATTAAAGTCAATTATTCGTCAAGGTAAACAAACGCGTTCAGACCTTAAAACACTAAGAAACACTGGTAAAGTACCAGCAATCGTTTATGGTTACGGTACAAAAAATACTTCAGTTAAAGTAGACGAAGTAGAATTTATCAAAGTTATCCGTGAAGTTGGACGTAACGGTGTAATCGAATTAGGCGTAGGTTCTAAAACAATTAAAGTAATGGTTTCAGACTACCAATTCGACCCACTTAAAAACCAAATCACTCATATTGACTTCTTAGCAATCAATATGACTGAAGAACGTACTGTAGAAGTACCAGTTCAATTAGTTGGTGAAGCTGTAGGAACTAAAGAGGGCGGCGTTGTTGAACAACCATTATTCAACCTTGAAGTTACAGCTACTCCAGATAACATCCCTGAATCAATCGAAGTTGATATCAGTGAATTAGAAATAAATGATAGTCTTTCTGTTGAAGATATCAAAATTTCTGGTGAGTTCACTATTGAAAACGAAGCTAGTGATTCAATCGTAACAGTAGTTCCTCCAACTGAAGAACCTACTGAAGAAGAAATCGAAGCAATGGAAGGCGAAGCAGCTACTGAAGAGCCAGAAGTTGTAGGCGAAGAAAAAGAAGATGAAAGTGACGAAGACCAAAAAGAAGAAGAATAATCTTTCTCTTTGAGTTGATGTCATGTGTTGATGTATCAACGCAATATTATCTTATAAAAAGCACCATGCTTAATACGTTAAGCGGGTGCTTTTTTATGTTATTATAGTGAATGATACAAAATATATAACTTGTAAAGCATATAATTTATATAAATATTAGATAATGAGCATACAGCGAGTGGAGGTAACGTAATGAAATGTATTGTAGGCCTAGGCAACATAGGTAAACGCTTCGAACAAACAAGGCATAATATTGGCTTTGAAGTCATAGATTTTATGTTAGAGCAAAATAGATTTTCTTTAGATAAACAAAAATTTAAAGGTGCGTACACAATAGAGCGTTTAGCTGGAGAAAAAGTAATGTTCATAGAACCTATGACAATGATGAATTTGTCAGGTGAGGCAGTGGCACCTTTGATGAAATACTATGACATTGATATAGAGGATTTAATTGTCTTATATGATGATTTAGATTTACCTCAGGGTGAAATTAGACTCAGACAAAAAGGTAGTGCTGGTGGACACAATGGCATGAAATCCATTATTCAAATGTTAGGAACAGACCAGTTCAAACGAATTAGAATCGGCGTTGATCGACCTTCAAATGGCATGGCCATCGTAGACTATGTCTTGCAAAAATTTTCAAATCAAGAAATGGAAACGATGAATAAAGTAATAGAACATTCTGCACGAGCGATCGAAGCTTATATAGAAAGTAATCGATTTGACCGTGTAATGAATGAATATAATGGTGAGATTAAGTGAAATCAATAATTACAGAATATATAAATGAAGACAAACGATACCAAGAGTTAAACGAAGTATTTGGTAAAGAAAATGTTTTAGTAACCGGACTATCTGGTGCCGCAAAAGCAACGATTATAGCTGAAAAATATTTGAATAGTGAGCAGCAACTACTTGTTGTTACAAACAATCTTTATCAAGCAGATAAGTTAGAAAGTGACTTACTGCAATTTGTAGAAGATAGTGAAATATATAAATATCCGATGCAGGATATTATGACAGAAGAATTTTCAACACAAAGCCCTCAATTTATGAGTGAACGCGTGCGAACATTAACGGCACTTGCTCAAGAAGAGAGAGGGTTATTTATCGTACCTTTAAACGGATTGAAAAAATGGCTCACGCCGGTAGATATGTGGAAATCGCATCAATTAACGCTAAATGTAGGCGACGATATCGACATTGACGAATTTTTAAATAAGCTTGTAAATATGGGATATCGTAGAGAAAGTGTCGTTTCACATATAGGAGAATTTTCATTACGTGGTGGGATTGTAGATATCTACCCATTAATTGGTAAGCCAGTACGTATTGAATTTTTCGATACTGAAGTAGACTCTATACGTGATTTTGATGTAGAATCTCAACGTTCTGAAGGCAATATCGAACATGTTGATATCACAACTGCTAGTGACTATATCATTACCGAAGATGTGCTTAAACATACAAAGCATAAACTAAAGCAAGCATATGAAGACACACGTCCAAAAATTGAAAAGTCTGTGCGAAATGAATTAAAAGAAACTTATGAAAGTTTTCAATTATTCGAAGCAGAAATGTTTGATCATCAAGTGCTTCGTAGACTAGTAGCATTTATGTATGAACAGCCAGCAACGATTATGGATTACTTTAAAGAGGATGCCATTATTGCTGTAGATGAATATAATAGAATTAAAGAAACTGAAACAACTCTTGTAACTGAAATAGATGAATTTATGCAAAATTTAATTGAAAGTGGAAAAGGTTTTATTGATCAAAGTTTTCTACAATATGAAGGTTTTGAAAATTTATTAAAACCGTTTGCGGTTACCTACTTTACATTGTTTACAGCAACGATGCCTGTTCAATTAAATGAAATCATTAAATTTTCATGTAAACCAGTACAACAGTTTTATGGACAGTATGATATTATGCGTTCTGAATTCCAAAGATTTATTCAAAATGATTACACGATTGTTGTACTTGCAGAAACGGAAACGAAAAAAGAACGCATTCAATCTATGCTAAATGAAATGCATATACCTACCTTTATTGATACACCAAGTCGTCGAAATGAAGGTGGCAGTGCCATTATTACAGAAGGTAGTTTGTCAGAAGGTTTTGAGCTACCTTACATGCAATTAGTTGTTGTCACAGAGAGAGAATTATTTAAATCAAAACAAAAGAAAAAACCAAAACAGCATAAAACGTTAACGAACGCTGAAAAAATCAAATCTTACCAAGACTTGAAAGTTGGCGATTATGTCGTTCATGTCCATCATGGTGTTGGTAGATATTTAGGTGTTGAAACACTTGAAGTAGGTGGCGTGCATAAAGATTATATTAAATTACAATATAAAGGCACCGACCAGTTATTTGTTCCCGTTGATCAGATGGATCAAGTGCAAAAATATGTTGCGTCAGAAGACAAATCTCCTAAGTTGAATAAGCTTGGCGGAACAGAATGGAAAAAAACAAAAGCCAAAGTACAACAAAGTGTTGAAGATATGGCTGATGAATTGATAGAGCTATATAAAGCACGTGAAATGTCTGTGGGATATAAATTTGGACCTGATACAGCAGAACAAAATGATTTTGAAATTGATTTTCCATACGAACTTACACCCGACCAAAGTAAATCAATAGAAGAAATCAAACAGGATATGGAAATTGAGCGTCCTATGGATAGATTACTATGTGGTGATGTAGGTTACGGTAAGACAGAGGTTGCTGTACGTGCAGCATTTAAAGCAGTTATGGAAGGTAAACAAGTAGCATTTCTTGTGCCGACAACGATACTTGCACAACAACACTATGAAACGTTGATAGAGCGTATGCAAGACTTTCCGATAGAAGTACAACTCATAAGTAGATTTAGAACTACAAAAGAAGTTAAAGAAACGAAAGAAGGACTAAAGTCAGGATTCGTTGATATCGTTGTAGGAACACATAAATTGTTAGGTAAAGATATTCAGTATAAAGATTTAGGCTTGCTTATAGTAGATGAGGAACAACGTTTTGGTGTACGTCACAAAGAGCGTATTAAATCACTGAAGAACAATGTAGATGTACTCACATTAACAGCGACACCTATTCCACGTACATTGCATATGAGTATGCTAGGTGTGAGAGACTTATCCGTTATAGAAACACCACCAGAGAACCGCTTCCCAGTACAAACTTATGTTTTAGAGCAAAATACGAATTTTATAAAAGAGGCATTGGAACGGGAAATATCAAGAGATGGCCAAGTGTTTTACCTATACAATAAAGTGCAATCTATTTACGAGAAAAGAGAACAGCTGCAAATGCTTATGCCTGACGCGAATATCGGTGTAGCACATGGTCAAATGAATGAACGTGATTTAGAGGAAACGATGCTCAGCTTTATTAACCATGAATATGACATCATTGTTACTACAACAATTATAGAAACGGGCGTCGATGTACCAAATGCTAACACGCTGATTATTGAAGACGCTGATCGTTTCGGACTCAGCCAATTGTATCAATTAAGAGGACGTGTAGGACGTTCAAGTCGTATAGGTTATGCTTATTTCTTACATCCTACCAATAAAGTGTTGTCTGAAACTGCTGAGGACCGCTTACAAGCGATAAAAGAATTCACTGAACTAGGTTCAGGTTTTAAAATTGCCATGCGAGATTTAAATATTCGTGGTGCAGGTAATTTATTAGGTAAACAACAACACGGTTTCATTGACTCTGTTGGTTTCGATTTATATTCTCAAATGTTGGAAGAAGCAGTTAATGAAAAACGTGGCGTAAAAGCAGAAAAACAAGATGCACCTGAGATTGAAATAGAACTTAATATCGATGCTTATTTACCAGCTGAATATATACCAAATGAACAATCTAAAATTGAAATCTATAAAAAATTGCGTAAAATTGAAAGTGAAACACAATTAATGGATGTTAAAGATGAATTGATCGATCGCTTCAATGACTATCCAATAGAAGTAGAAAGATTATTAGAAATGATGGAAATTAAAGTTCATGCGTTACACGCAGGTGTGACGTTAATCAAAGATATTGGTAAGCAAGTAGAAGTCTACCTGTCAGAAAAAGGTACAACAGATATCAATGGTGAAACATTATTTAAACAGACACAGCCACTTGGTCGTACGATGAAAGTCGGAGTTCAAGAAGGCAAAATGAAAGTAACGTTAAATAAAACAGGTAACTGGTTAGACAGTCTAAAATTCCTAACGAAAAGTTTAGAAGAAAGTATGGTTATAACTGATGAAATCTAAAACGGATAAGTCATCTGCTTTTAACGGAGTAGTTGTGCTTACATTAGCACTCATCATAGTTAAAATATTAAGTGCAATCTATCGAGTACCTTATCAAAATATCTTAGGTGACGAAGGACTGTATGCGTATCAACAAGTTTATCCAATTGTTGCTTTAGGTGTTATTTTGACAATGAATGCCATACCGAGTGCTGTTACTCAAATGTTTGGAGCAGACGGTCATCCTCGCCAATATATGAAGGTTTTAGTCGGATTGCAGATTGTCAGTACTAGTTTTTTCTTAGTTTTGTTAATCTGTGCAAAATGGATTGCTACCTTAATGGGTGATGTTAACCTCGCACCAATGTTAAGCGCATCGAGTTTTAGTTTCTTATTTGTTAGTATATTGGGTATTTATAGAGGCTACTATCAAGCGCATCAAAATATGAATATACCTGCAATTTCCCAGGTTATAGAACAGTTTGTTCGTGTTGGCATTATCATTATCGCCATTGTTCTATTTATGACACAACAATGGTCACTGTATGCGGCTGGGACATTGGCGATTATTGGTTCAGCTTTTGGATTTTTAGCATCTAGTATATATCTTGTGTTGAAACGACCTTTCAAATTAACCGCATTTAAAGCGCAAAATATTGAACATAATAAGGTTGTTGCATGGCGACAATTGGCATTAGCCATTGTGATTTTTGCTGTAAGTCAACTTATTGTGATTGTATGGCAAGTTGTGGATAGCTTTACCGTTATCCATGCTTTGCGGAATACAGGATTGAGTTTTCAAGAATCTACAACGCAAAAAGGCATTTATGATCGTGGTGCATCTTTTATTCAAATGGGGTTAATCGTCACTACCACATTTTGTTTTGTCCTTATTCCATTGCTGACAGATGCGATTAAAGTTAAGAATCATGTACTTATCAATAGATATGCGAATGCTTCTATTAAAATTACTATGCTATTTAGCATTGCTGCGGGTATCGGTTTGATTAATTTACTACCTATCATGAACCATGTATTTTTTAAAAATGATAGCCAAACCGGAACTTTAGCAGTGTATATGCTAACTGTTATATTTGTGTCTTTAATTATGATGGATATTGCATTGTTACAAGTGAAGAATCAAGTGCGACCTATATTTCAAGCGTTTATTACTGGTGTAGTGAGTAAAGCGATTTTAAATGTAGTATTGATACCGCCATTTTTCATGTTAGGTGGTAGTTTAAGCACAGTGTTATCATTAATCTTATTTGCTGCCATTTTGCATTATCACGTATTGAAACATTATCAATTCCGTAATATGAAAAAATATGTCGCAAAGTTAATTTTTACAATGCTGATATTATCCGTTGCCGTTCAACTAACAATGTGGTTACTTCCTACACAGGGACGCGTCGCAGGTATTGTTGAATTGGTCGTTGCTGCAGGTGTAGGCGTTATCGTCATCATCATTGTAATTGTTCGTACTGAGCTATTAAGTTTTAAAGAGTTAAAGCATTTACCATTGGGTGATAAACTCATCCATATGAAAAGAGGGAAACGATAATGACTGGAAAAATTATAATTGTTGGATTGGGTAATTATGGCATTGATGAATTACCCTTTGGAGTATATAAATTTTTGAAGCATCACCCCTTCGTTTATACGCGTACGTTAGATCATCCAGTTATAGAAATATTGACTTCTGAGGGTGTCGTATTTCAAAGTTTTGATGAAGTTTATGAATCAAATAGTGGGTTTAATGAGGTTTATGAAGACATTGTATCTCAACTTATGACTAAAGCACGAAATTCAGACACAGATATCGTCTATACAGTTCCGGGGCACCCTCGCGTTGCTGAGACAACCACTGTTAAGTTAGAGGCCTATGCGCAACAAGATGATGATATTGAAATTAAAGTCTTAGGGGGCAAAAGTTTCATTGATGATATCTTTGAAGCGGTTAAAGTTGACCCTAATGATGGCTTTACATTACTTGATGCTACTTCTTTAAGCAGCGAACAGTTGAATATTCGAACGCACACACTGATTACTCAAGTGTTTAGTTCCATGACTGCTGGAGATTTAAAAGTCACATTGATGTCGCGTTACGATGATGAACAAATTGTATTCATTATTGATGGTGCGCATGCTAACGGTGCCAATGTCATTGAAACACCCTTATACGAATTAGATCACCATCCAGACATTTTCAGCAACTTAACCAGTGTATTTATTAAGCGCGTTGAAAATGATGCCACATATATGAGTGATTTTGACTATGCGACAGGAATTATCGACAGACTTGTAGATGATGAAATTGGATGTCCTTGGGATAAAATTCAAACACACCAAACGTTAAAACGTTATTTACTGGAAGAAACGTTTGAATTGTTTGAAGCGATAGATAATGAAGATGATTGGCATATGATTGAAGAACTTGGTGACATATTATTACAAGTGTTATTACATGCAAGTATTGGTAAAAAAGAAGGCTATTTTGATATAAATGAAGTAGTACAAAGTTTATCCGAAAAAATGATACGCAGACATCCACACATTTTTGGAGAGGCGCATGCAGAAACTGAAGAAGATTTAAAACACATTTGGGCAGACGCCAAAGCAAAAGAAGGAAAAGTCCAACGCGTGAAATTCGAAAAAGTGTTTGCAGAGCATTTCATGAAGTTGTATGATAAAACAAAAAACATGTCGCTAGATGAAGCTGCTTTAAAAGATTATTTAGAGCAAGGAGGAGATAAATCATGAGACTGGATAAATATTTAAAAGTATCAAGACTGGTAAAACGTCGTACATTAGCGAAAGAAATTAGTGACCAAGGTCGTATCACTGTAAATGGTTCAGTTGCTAAAGCTGGAACAGATGTTAAAGTAACGGACGAACTTGTCATTCGTTTTGGACAAAAAATTGTAACAATAAATGTAACAGGGTTAAGTGAACATGCAACTAAAGAAAACGCAAAAGGCATGTATGAGATTGTTAAAGAAGAAAAAGTTGGCGGAGAATAATAGAGGAGGTGGCAAGCATTGAGTAAAAAAGTTGAAAATATCGGAAATACGTTCACCTCTTCTGAAAATAAAAAGAAACAAAAGCAAAAAATGAGAAGACGTGTGATACGCAGACGTATCACTTTGTTTGGTGGGATACTGCTCGCGATTATTATTATTTTGTGTATCATGCTTGTCACTCAAAAGCAAAGTAATAATGACGATGCTGTAGAACGACAACAAAAAGAAGAAAAATATCAAAAGCAACAAGATGAGGAATTAGCATTAAAAGAACAACTTAACAACTTAAATGATAAGAGCTATATAGAAAAAGTAGCAAGAGATGATTACTATTTAAGTAATGATGGAGAAGTTATATTTAAGTTACCGAGTGATAAATCGGATGCAGGTTCAAAATCTTCTAAAGAAGATAAATAGCGAAAATTATTTTTTTGCATCATAATACCATTGTTAATTTATGCAAACAGGCATATAATAAGGTTAAAATCGAAACAAATCGGGAGGATTTATTTACAATATGTCAATCGAAGTAGGAAACAAGCTTAAAGGTAAAGTCACTGGTATTAAAAAGTTTGGCGCTTTCGTCGAACTTCCAGAAGGAAAAAGTGGCTTAGTTCACATAAGTGAAGTTGCAGATAATTACGTTGAAAACGTAGAAGATCATTTATCTGTTGGAGATGAAGTTGAAGTTAAAGTGCTATCTATTGCTGATGACGGTAAAATTAGTCTATCTATTAAAAAAGCAAAAGATCGTCCGCGTAGACCTCAAAGTAAACCTAGTCATAAACAACCACAACCCAAAGGTGAAGACTTTGAAAAGAAATTAACAAACTTCTTAAAAGATAGCGAAGATAAATTAACTTCCATCAAACGTCAAACTGAATCAAGACGCGGTGGCAAAGGCGCTAGACGCTAATAATAGATAATACAACTGTTTTATATATAACTAACTGATTTATTGAGAACAACGTACAATCAATGATTCCAATATTAAGTTTGAGCGTAACAATCTAAGACTGTTTTCTTAATTGAGGAAACAGTCTCTTTTTATTGTAATATGGGATGATTCCAAAGTGATTAGGCTAATTGTTGGAAGATTTAGAGTGAGTGGAGGTAGATGAAGCTGAACGTTAATACTGAGGGTTGGACGAAAGATAAGCACATTGTATTGGCGGTTTCTACAGGTGTTGATAGCATGGTGTTATTACATGAGTTAATCACAAGATTGAAAGATTCATACACAAAATTAACCTGCTTACATGTAAATCACAACATCCGCCCGATAGCGAAGGAAGAAGAATATTTTCTCAAACAATTTTGTAAAGCGCATCATGTTGAGCTTTACGTTAAGCACTTAGATTTATCAGATGTTATTGAAAAAGGGAATAGTATTGAAAATGACGCAAGAGTAGCACGTTACCAATGGTTTGATGAGATGATGTATGAATTAAAGGCAGATATCTTACTGACCGCCCATCATCAAGATGATCAGATAGAAACTATTTTTTATCGAGTAATGACTGGACGTTCCACAAGAAGTAGTTTAGGTATGGCTTATCAAACTGCACGCGCATCTTATCAGATATGTAAACCATTATTATCGACAACAAAAAATGAAATTCGTGATTATCAGGTTATGCATCGTGTACCTTATTATGAAGATGAAACAAATACACAAAATCATTATGTGAGAAATGACATTCGTAATCGTATTTTGCCTGAAATAAATGAAAATGCACAACTTGCTACAGATCAATTAATCAAACTAAAAGAGTGGCATGATGAACAACTTGAAGTGATAAATAAAGAAGCCGTCGCATTTATAAAACAAGATATACGTAAAAGTGTTAAAACACAGAAGTATACGATAGCAAGATCACAATTTTTAAATTTAAGGCATAGTGTCAAGATGGCAGTGTTAGATAACCTGTTTGAACAACTTCAAATCACTCGCTCAATAACTGAAAAAACTTATAATGAGTGGTTTCAAAAATTAGAAGGAAATTTGACGCAATGCACATTATACACGACAGATAAATGGATAATTCATATCGCTTATGATAAATTTATAATAATGGCAAATTATGATGTGAAACATTTTCCGATTCAGATTACTCACCCTGGTATATACAACTATAGTCATTATCAAATTGACGTTAAACATGACTTTCCTGTTGGGGACTTTCCGTTAGTTATTCGTACACGAAGAGATGGAGATAAATTCGAGTTGAATGGTATGGAAGGACATAAAAAAATAAGTAGGTTGCTTATTGATCATAAAATCGTTCAATCCGAACGCAATCAATTACCAGTCATGGTTAATGCCCAAAATGAGATTATTGCTGTTGGCACATTATATTTAAAAAATAAATACGAACAATCAATTTTTATACGAGATATGGGAGAGGAATAAAAACATGCGAGATGATTTAAAAGAAATATTATTATCAGAGGAAGATATTCATCAGATTTGTAAAGATTTAGGTGAAGAGATTACACGAGCTTATAATGGGAAACCGCTTGTATGTATCGGCATATTAAAAGGTTCGGTCATGTTTATGGCAGACTTAATAAAATATATTGATACGCATTTAGCTATTGATTTTATGGATGTTTCAAGTTATCACGGTGGCACAGAATCTACTGGAGAAGTTCAAATTTTAAAAGATTTGAGTTCGTCAATTGAAAATAAAGATGTGTTAATTATTGAAGATATTTTAGAAACTGGAACAACATTAAAATCAATCACTGAGTTATTGGAGTCACGTCGTGTTAATTCACTTGAAATTGTAACATTACTTGATAAACCAAATCGTCGTAAAGCTGATATTGAAGCTAAGTACGTTGGTAAAAAGATTCCGGATGAATTTGTGGTTGGATACGGTTTAGATTATGCTGAACACTATCGTAACTTACCGTATATAGGGACACTTAAATCAGAAATTTATTCAAAGTAAGCAATACAATTTTATGAAACTGAAAATTATTATATAATGTAAGTCTAAGCGTAAATATATTAATCAGTATGTCTATGTGTTCGCTTTAAAAAGTATTTTTCATACATAAAACGAACGTGACTTAAATTGTAAAATATTGAATTTTGTAACTTATGTGCACTAGGGACAATTTAAATTTAAAATAGAGCATTGAAAATTGTAAACATAGTACAAAAGTTGAAATACTAGCCGTAAACTCATGTATTGTGTTACAATTTTTGTTAGTTTTATTATTGAAGTAGGAGGAAACGACGCATGCAGAAAGCCTTTCGTAATGTGCTTGTTATCGCAATTATTGGCGTTATAATATTTGGTTTATTTTCATTTTTAAATGGAAATGGTAATATGCCAAAACAACTTACATATAACCAATTTGTGAAACAGCTAGATAAAGGTGATTTAAAATCACTTGAGATACAGCCTGAACAAAATGTATATATGGTAAGCGGTAAAACCAAAGATGATAAAGAATATTCTTCAACTATTTTATATAACAACGATAAAGAATTAGAAAAAATAACTGATAAAGCACAAAACCAAGACGGATTGAAATTTACAGTTAAAGAAGAAGAAAAACAAAGTGTATTTGTAAGTATTCTAACTACACTAATTCCTGTATTAATTATTGCATTATTATTTATTTTCTTCCTAAGCCAAGCTCAAGGTGGCGGCGGCGGTGGCGGTCGTATGATGAACTTTGGTAAGTCCAAAGCTAAAATGTACGATAGCCAGAAGAAACGTGTTCGCTTCTCTGATGTAGCAGGCGCGGATGAAGAGAAACAAGAATTGATTGAAATTGTCGATTTCTTAAAAGACAATAAACAATTTAAACAAATGGGATCAAGAATTCCAAAAGGTGTTTTATTAGTAGGACCTCCAGGTACAGGTAAGACTTTACTTGCACGTGCGGTTGCTGGTGAAGCAGGCACACCATTCTTCTCAATTAGTGGTTCTGACTTCGTTGAGATGTTTGTTGGTGTCGGTGCAAGTCGTGTGCGTGATTTATTTGAAAATGCTAAGAAAAATGCACCATGTATTATTTTCATCGATGAAATTGATGCAGTGGGTCGTCAGCGTGGCGCTGGTGTTGGTGGCGGACACGATGAACGTGAACAAACGCTTAACCAATTACTAGTTGAAATGGACGGATTTGGCGAAAATGAAGGTATCATTATGATTGCCGCTACGAACCGCCCTGATATTTTAGACCCAGCATTATTACGTCCGGGTCGTTTTGATAGACAAATTCAAGTTGGTCGTCCAGATGTTAAAGGACGTGAAGCGATTTTACATGTTCACGCTAAGAACAAGCCACTTGATGAAACAGTAGACTTAAAAGCAGTTTCTCAAAGAACACCAGGCTTCTCTGGTGCAGATTTAGAAAACTTACTTAACGAAGCATCTTTAGTTGCTGTTCGTGAAGGTAAGAAAAAAATCGATATGCGTGATATAGAAGAAGCTACTGACCGTGTTATTGCAGGTCCAGCTAAAAAATCTCGTGTTATTTCAGAAAAAGAACGTAATATTGTTGCCCACCATGAAGCTGGTCATACAATTATTGGCATGGTGCTTGATGAAGCCGAAGTTGTTCATAAAGTAACGATTGTTCCACGTGGACAAGCGGGCGGTTATGCAATGATGTTACCTAAACAAGATCGCTTCTTAATGACCGAACCAGAGTTGCTAGATAAAATTTGTGGCTTACTTGGTGGACGTGTTTCAGAAGATATCAACTTTAATGAAGTTTCTACGGGTGCTTCTAATGACTTTGAACGTGCAACGCAAATTGCGCGTCAAATGGTTACAGAATACGGTATGAGTAAGAAACTTGGACCTATTCAATTCTCAAGCAGTAGCAATGGCCAAGTGTTCTTAGGTAAAGATATGCAAGGTGATCCTGAATACTCTGGACAAATTGCTTATGAAATTGATAAAGAAGTACAACGCATTATTAAAGAACAATATGAGCGTTGTAAAGACATTCTGTTAGAACATAAATCACAATTAATCTTAATTGCTGAATCATTACTAACAGAAGAAACATTAGTTGCTGAACAAATACAATCATTATTCCATGATGGTGTGTTGCCAGAAGTTGACTATGACGGAGCTAAAGTCGTAGAAGAAGACAAAAATGACTTCGAAGATGGTAAATACGGTAAATCATATGAAGATGTGCGTAAAGAACAATTAAATCGTAGTGACGATGATCAAAAAGACGATCATGAAGATGAAGAATCTGGTGACAATGAAAAAGACGGTGAAAATTCAGAGCCAACTGGCCATGAACAAGCACCTGACATTGACAGACCAGGTAATTCAAACGACCCTGATCGTCGAAACTAAAGACTGAATTTTAAACTTCTTTCTGCTATGATACGAATAGTAGAAAGAAGTTTTTTTATGGTTCATATAATTGCAAACAGATGTTTCGCAATTTTTGGTGCGAAAGTTTAAAATAAATTGCGTTATTAAAAAGTAACCCAAAATAGACATGAAAATGAAATGTTTTATAATAAACACAGTTAATATTAAAGGAGAAATTTTAAAAATGACAAATGATTATATAGTTAAAGCTTTAGCTTTTGGAGGACAGATTCGTGCTTACAGTGCCTTGACAACTGAGAGTGTGCAAGAAGCACAAACAAGACATTATACTTGGCCGACTGCTTCTGCAGCACTTGGGCGCACAATGACTGCGACATTAATGATGGGCGCAATGCTAAAAGGAAATCAGAAGTTAACAGTTACAGTAGATGGCCAAGGACCAATTGGCAAAGTTATTGCTGATGCAGACGCTAAAGGAAATGTACGAGGTTATGTCACAAACCCACAAACCCATTTTCCTTTAAATGATCATGGCAAGTTAGATGTTAGCCGTGCAGTAGGAACGAATGGTTCATTAACAGTTGTTAAAGATGTAGGATTGAAAGATTATTTTTCTGGTTCTAGTCCACTTGTTTCAGGTGAACTCGGCGATGATTTCACATACTATTTTGCAAAAAGTGAACAAGTTCCTTCATCAGTAGGATTGGGTGTATTGGTTAATCCAGATAATTCAATTAAAGCTTCTGGAGGATTTTTAATACAAGTTATGCCAGGCGCAGAAGACGAAACGATTAATAAACTAGAAGATGCGATTAATCATATGACACCTGTTTCTAAACTCATTGATCAGGGTTTAACACCTGAAGAATTACTTTTTGAAATATTAGGTGAAGAAAATGTACAAATATTAGAAAATGTTCCAGCACACTTTGAATGTAATTGTGGACATGACAAATTTTTAAATGCGATTAAAGGTTTGGGAGAAGCTGAAATTCAAAATATGATAAATGAGGATCATGGTGCTGAGGCGGAATGTCATTTCTGCAGAAATAAATATCAATTTTCTGAAGAAGAGTTACAGCAATTATTAGATAATATTAAATAAACCCGCTAGAATGAAACTAGACAGATAAGTATGTTAGGTTAAAATTGGAAGAATAAGTTTTTGCAGTTGTATTTACAGAAAAATCTGATAAAATAGAATGTATATCCGATTGAAAAAGTAGGTTTTAAACTTTTTAACGAAAAGGAGCAATACTTATGACAAATAAACCAGTAGATAACATTGTAGAAGTAATTGGTAACACACCAGTAGTTAAATTAAATAAGGTAGTAGACGAAGACATTGCAGACGTATATGTTAAACTTGAATATCAAAATCCAGGTGGTTCTGTAAAAGATCGTATTGCATTAGCGATGATTGAAGAAGCTGAAAAAGCAGGCAAAATCAAACCAGGTGATACGATTGTTGAACCAACAAGTGGTAACACTGGTATTGGTTTAGCATTTGTTTGTGCTGCTAAAGGTTATAAAGCCGTTTTCACTATGCCTGAAACAATGAGTCAAGAGCGTCGTAATTTATTAAAAGCATATGGCGTAGAATTAGTATTAACGCCTGGTTCAGAAGCTATGAAAGGCGCGATTAAAAAAGCAAAAGAATTAAAAGAAGAACATGGTTATTATGAACCTCAACAATTTGAGAACCCTGCTAATCCTCGTGTTCACGAATTAACAACAGGTCCAGAATTAGTTCAGCAATTTGAAGGTAAAACAATTGATTCATTCTTAGCTGGTGTTGGTACTGGTGGTACATTAAGTGGTGCTGGTAAAGTATTGAAAGAAAACTACCCAGACATTAACTTAGTTGCGATTGAACCAGAAGATTCACCTGTATTAAGTGGTGGCGAACCTGGTCCACATAAACTACAAGGTTTAGGTGCAGGATTTATTCCAGACACTTTAGATGAAAATATCTATGACGAAGTAGTTCAAGTAGGTAATGAAACTGCAATGGACATGGCGCGTAAAGTTGCTAAAGAAGAAGGTATCTTATGTGGTATTTCTTCAGGTGCTGCTATTTATGCGGCTATTGAAAAAGCGAAACAATTAGGAAAAGGTAAAACAGTAGTGACTGTATTGCCAAGTAATGGTGAACGTTACCTTTCTACTCCTTTATTCGCATTTGATGACTAATCCAATATAACGTGAAATTGAGCCGGGCACATATAAATGTGCACCGGCTTTTTGTTTTGCAGTGCCTTTTAATATGTTCAAGGATAATGTTAAATTTTAGGTTGGTATATGTATGGATTAAGCGCTGATTACTGAAAAATATAGCAAATAACGTTATTATAGAAATAAGATAACAACTTAAAGATAAAATCATTTTATAAGTGAAAGGAAGCAAAATGATTATGACACATACAAAAATTATGGGCATATTAAACGTTACACCGGATTCATTTTCAGACGGCGGTAAATATAATACAGTCGATCGTGCAGTGAAAAGGGCAGAGGAAATGGTAGAAGAGGGTGTGGATATTATAGATGTTGGTGGTATATCTACAAGACCAGGATTCGAAGAAATTACTGTAGAAGAGGAATTGGACCGTGTATTACCGGTAGTGAAGGCATTGAGTCACTTAGACGTTCAACTATCAATCGATACATATAGAAGTGAAGTAGCAGAAGCAGCGATGAAATTAGGTGCAACAATGATAAATGATCAATGGGCTGGACTAAATGATGCACGTATATTTGATATTGTTGCAAAATACGAGGGAGAAATTGTGTTAATGCACAATGGCGATGGTCAAAGATCAGAACCAGTTGTTGATGAAATGTTAGTGTACTTGCTTAAACAAGCAAATAAAGCTGAAATGGCTGGCATTCCTCAACATAAAGTTTGGCTCGATCCAGGTATTGGGTTTGCAAAAACTAGAGAGGAAGAAAAAGAAGTCATGGCACGATTAGACGAACTTGTAGCTACAGGTTACCCAGTACTGTTGGCAACAAGTAGAAAAAGATTTATTAAAGAAATGATTGAGCAAGAGACCACACCTGTTGAACGAGATGAAGCAACAGCTGCTACTACAGCCTATGGTATAATGGAAGGCGTAAAAGCGGTTAGAGTACATAATGTCGCGCTGAATGTTCGTTTAGGACAAAGCATGGATTATTTAAAGGAGAATGATAATGAGCGACACAATATTTCTTAATGGTATGAGATTTTATAGTTATCATGGTGCGCTACCAGCTGAAAATGAAATTGGCCAAATATTTATCGTTGATATTACGATGAATGTTGATTTGAGCACAGCAGGTCAGTCAGATGATGTTAAGGATACGGTACACTATGGTGAAGTATTTGAAGATGTTAAAGCAATTATGGAAGGTGAGCCGGTAAATTTATTGGAGCATCTAGCGGAACGTATTGCAAAACGTATAAATTCACACTATAATCGTGTAGTGGAAACGAAAGTCAGAATCACTAAAGAGAATCCACCCATACCAGGTCATTATGATGGTGTAGGTGTAGAAATAGTGAGGGAGAGTCGCGCATGACATACGCATATTTAGGTTTAGGAAGTAATGTTGGGGAGCGGTTGACTCAGCTTGAAGCGGCCATATCGATTTTAAATGATAAAGAGGGCATTACAGTTACACAGAAGTCACCGATTTATGAGACGGACCCAGTAGGTTATGTAGATCAACCGCAATTTTTGAATCAATGTATTGAAGTTCAAACCACATTGGAGCCTAACGAATTATTGAAAGCCTGTTTGGATACTGAGCAACAACTACATCGAGTGAGAGATATACGTTGGGGGCCAAGAACCTTAGATGTTGATATCTTATTATATGGAGATCAAATTATTAATGAATCTGAGTTAATAGTGCCACATCCACGTATGTTGGAACGTTCGTTTGTACTTATTCCATTGAATGACATTGCAACGAATGTCATTGAACCTAATTCAAATAAGGAAATAGGGCATTTAGTGATACCAGATGAGTCAGTTAGAAAATATGAATTTTAATAAATGTGCGTAAATGCGTATTTTTGAAGCGGTTATGTGCACGTACATTATATGGATTGAATTTAATGAGTTACTGTCAGTCGTGTGAGTACATGTGGAGCGATTTAGGCATATAAAATATATGCATGCACCCATTGACGTGTATAACTTAGTGCTTTTTATGAAGAACTGCATATGTAACTATCAGTATTTAATCACTGGCCGCGTGTCAGTTGCACGATTATCTATTTGAAATTAAGTATTTATAAGTGAATCAATAAAATCCAGAAAAAAGTTTAAATAACTTTATTCCGTTTGCATCGTCTAGTAGAATTGAAGAGTGAGAAAGTTGGAATGTGAGAAGTACATATGAATGTGTTTAGCTATCCTTAAGGATACTCACTTCTAAGAATAAACAAAGCAGAAAATGTTTTGTTAAGTTGAAATTCGGTAATAAATGATCATTTTTATTTAAATATTTCAATTAGAAGTCCAAGCAATAGAAAGTGAAAGTAGAACAAGAAGCATAAAGGAGAGAAAGTTATGTCAGAAGAAATGAATGACCAAATGCAGGTCCGTCGCCAAAAATTACAAGAACTATATGATTTAGGAATAGATCCATTTGGTCAAAAATTTGATCGTACTTCAATGGCAACCCCATTACATGAAGACTGGGATCAATTTAGCAAAGAAGAATTACATGAAAAAGAAGAAGAAAGTCATGTAAGTATTGCTGGACGTTTAATGACGAAACGCGGAAAAGGTAAAGCGGGCTTTGCACACGTTCAAGATTTAAGTGGTCAAATACAGATTTATGTAAGAAAAGACCAAGTAGGTGAAGATCAATTTGCTATTTGGAATTCTGCAGATCTTGGAGATATAGTAGGCGTGGAAGGCGTAATGTTTAAAACTAACACTGGTGAACTATCAGTTAAAGCACAGTCATTCACTTTATTAACAAAAGCCTTACGTCCACTCCCAGATAAGTTCCATGGCTTACAAGATATAGAACAACGTTATCGTCAGCGTTATTTAGACTTAATTACTAACCAAGATAGTACACAAACATTCATTAAACGTAGTAAAATATTGCAAGAGATGCGTAACTATTTAAATCAACAAGGATTTTTAGAAGTAGAAACACCTATGATGCACCAAATCGCAGGTGGAGCAGCTGCACGTCCTTTCGTTACACATCATAATGCGTTAGACGCTACCTTATATATGAGAATTGCGATTGAATTACATTTGAAACGTTTAATTGTTGGTGGATTAGAAAAAGTTTATGAAATAGGTCGTGTATTTAGAAATGAAGGTGTGTCTACAAGACATAATCCGGAATTTACTATGATTGAATTATATGAAGCTTACGCTGATTATCATGATATTATGGATATTACAGAAAATATGATTAGACATATATCTGAAAAAGTATTAGGTACTGCGAAAGTAACGTATGGAGAAGAAACAATAGATTTAGAATCTAAATGGAAACGAATCCATATGGCCGATGCCGTTAAAGAAGAAACGGGTGTCGACTTCTTCAACATTCAAAGTGACGAAGATGCGAAAATAGCTGCTAAAGAACACGGCATAGAAATTACAGATAATATGAAATATGGTCATATATTAAATGAGTTCTTTGAACAAAAAGTTGAAGAAACACTCATTCAACCAACATTTATATATGGTCACCCAATTGAAATCTCTCCATTAGCTAAGAAAAATGCGGAAGATCCAAGATTTACAGATCGCTTTGAGTTGTTTATTGTTGGAAGAGAACACGGTAATGCATTTACTGAATTAAATGATCCAATCGATCAAAGAGCAAGATTTGAAGCGCAATTAGTAGAAAAAGAACAAGGCAACGATGAAGCACATGAAATGGATGAAGACTTTATCGAGGCGTTAGAATATGGTATGCCTCCTACAGGTGGATTAGGAATCGGAATTGACAGATTGGTTATGTTACTTACAGATTCTGCCTCTATTAGAGACGTATTACTGTTCCCTTATATGAGACAAAAATAATAGCGATAAATATAATAGAACTGGATCAATCTTTATACATCATGTAATTGATGTGTGAAGATTGATCTTTTTTTATGCTATTTACAAGGCGTGTTTATCGCGAATATAATATAACTTAAAAGAAAATCAGTACATGAATTTAATTCTTTAAAGTAATAAGATACATTTAAGTAAGATTCTGCTATAAAAATATAAAAATAAACTGAAAAAAGGATGGAAAAGTCAGTTTCTATATGGTAAGATAGTTCAAGTCGAGTTAAAGAAACGAGATACGGCTTAACAAATGCAACAAAATAATTTAAGTAAATGTTTGAAAAGCTATTGACTTAAATGTTAAAACGTTGTAATATATAAAAGTCGTCAAAAACGAGTTATTACATAACAAATATTCAAGTGAAGATCTTGTAAAGAAAATTTAAAGATAGTGTAAAATTGACTATTGCAAATAATCGTTAAACAATGTATCATTAATTGAGTAAGTTATTTTGTCTGGTGGCAATAGCAAAGAGGTCACACCTGTTCCCATGCCGAACACAGAAGTTAAGCTCTTTAGCGCCGATGGTAGTCGGACTTACGTTCCGCAAGAGTAGGACGTTGCCAGGCTTAGTAATCGAATTGATTTTATGTGGAGGATTAGCTCAGCTGGGAGAGCATCTGCCTTACAAGCAGAGGGTCGGCGGTTCGAACCCGTCATCCTCCACCATTTCAAATGAATAGCCGGCCTAGCTCAACTGGTAGAGCAACTGACTTGTAATCAGTAGGTTGGGGGTTCAAGTCCTCTGGCCGGCACCATTTCATGAGCCATTAGCTCAGTTGGTAGAGCATCTGACTTTTAATCAGAGGGTCAGTGGTTCGAGCCCACTATGGCTCATCCAGTTTCATTTTGCAGAAGTAGTTCAGCGGTAGAATACGACCTTGCCAAGGTCGGGGTCGCGGGTTCGAATCCCGTCTTCTGCTCCATTATTTTTGCCGGGGTGGCGGAACTGGCAGACGCACAGGACTTAAAATCCTGCGATAAGTGATTATCGTACCGGTTCGATTCCGGTCCTCGGCACCATCATTTTAATATAGCGCCCGTAGCTCAACTGGATAGAGTACTTGACTACGAATCAAGAGGTTACAGGTTCGACCCCTGTCGGGCGCACCATTTTAAAATGCATGTTAATTATATATACGGGAAGTAGCTCAGCTTGGTAGAGCACTTGGTTTGGGACCAAGGGGTCGCAGGTTCGAATCCTGTCTTCCCGACTCTTTTTGAAAATAGTATGGGGGCTTAGCTCAGATGGGAGAGCGCCTGCTTTGCACGCAGGAGGTCAGCGGTTCGATCCCGCTAGTCTCCACCATATTGATTATTATTGAAGAAATGAACATTGAA
>NZ_JAESKG010000027.1:0-10775 GCF_017891965.1 Staphylococcus sp. GDY8P126P
ATTGTTTATATCTGAAATAGTCCATACAGAAGACTCCTTTTTGTTAAAATTATACTATAAATTCAACTTTGCAACAGAACCGAAGGCATCGTATTAGGGGGCTCACGTGCAAGAGGCACCCATACAGAAAATTCTGATATAGATATCGGAATCTATTACAATTCAGACTCATTTGACCTGACAGCGATTAATCAAATTGCTACAGAATTGGATGATAAAAATAGAAACAACCTTGTTGTGCCTCCCGGAGCGTGGGGTGATTGGATTAATGGCGGCGGATGGTTATTTATAAATGGGTATCATGTTGACTTGATTTTACGTGATATAAAACGGGTAGAACAAATAATCAAAGATACGGAGCAAGGAATTGTTACTGCCAATTATCAGACCGGGCATCCCCATGGTTATATAAGTGCAATGTATCGTGGAGAATTAGCGATTAGTAAAATACTATATGCTAAGAACGAAAGCTTATGCGAATTAAAAAAGCAGGCAGAAATTTACCCTACTGCTCTAAAGAAAAGCTTGATGAACTTTTTTATATTTGAAGCTGAATTCTCTTTAATGTTTGTAAAAGCAAATGCGGGGGTAGAGGATAAATATTATATTGCAGGCCATGTTTTTCGTATTATTTCATGCTTAAATCAAGTACTATTTGCATGTAATAATGCTTATTGTATCAACGAAAAGAAAGCTATAAAACTGCTTGAAACTTTTGAACATAAACCTGAAAAATATACCGAGAAGGTAAATCATATTTTTGAAGTACTCGGTATCTCACTTTTTGAATGCTACGATATGACCGAGAAACTTTATAAAGAAGTGAATGAAATTGTATCGGAGATAAATAACTTTTTAAACGAGGAGAGTTCAGATGAAAGAAAACAAATATGATGATAATATATTTTTTCAAAAATACAGTCAAATGAGTCGCTCGCAGAAAGGACTGGCTGGTGCGGGAGAATGGGAGACTTTGAAAAAGATGCTACCTGATTTTAAGGGTAAGCGTGTGCTTGATTTAGGATGCGGCTATGGATGGCACTGTATATATGCGATGGAAAACGGTGCTTCCTCTGTAGTAGGTGTTGATATTTCTCATAAAATGCTCGAAGTAGCAAAAGGAAAAACCCATTTTCCACAGATTGAATATGAATGCTGTGCCATAGAAGATGTGGATTTCCCAGAGGAGAGCTTTGATGTAATACTAAGTTCGCTTGCGTTTCATTATGTAGCAGACTATGAGAATTTAATAAAAAAGATATATAGGATGCTGAAGGCTGGTGGCAATTTAGTTTTTACAGTTGAACATCCTGTTTTTACTGCTCATGGAACACAAGACTGGTATTATAACGAAAAAGGAGAAATACTGCATTTCCCGGTGGACAATTATTATTATGAGGGCAAACGGACAGCTATGTTTTTGGAAGAAAAGGTTACAAAATATCATAGAACACTGACCACATATCTAAATACACTGCTTTCAAATAGTTTTATAATAAATCAGATTGTGGAGCCACAGCCGCCAGAGAACATGATGGATATTCCGGGGATGGCGGATGAAATGCGACGCCCAATGATGCTGATTGTATCGGCAAAAAAGAAGATGTAATAATATAGAAAAAATAAACGAGGAGTATGTAAATGAGATCAGAAAAAGAAATGATGGATTTAGTACTTTCTTTAGCAGAACAGGATGAACGTATTCGAATTGTGACCCTTGAGGGGTCACGCGCAAATATTAATATACCTAAAGATGAATTTCAGGATTATGATATTACATATTTTGTAAGTGATATAGAACCGTTTATATCTAATGATGACTGGCTTAATCAATTTGGGAATATAATAATGATGCAAAAGCCGGAGGATATGGAATTATTCCCACCTGAAGAAAAGGGATTTTCCTATCTTATGCTATTTGATGATTACAATAAAATTGATCTTACCTTATTGCCCTTGGAAGAGTTAGATAATTACCTAAAGGGCGATAAATTAATAAAGGTTCTAATTGATAAAGATTGTAGAATTAAAAGGGACATAGTTCCGACTGATATAGATTATCATGTAAGAAAGCCAAGCGCAAGGGAGTATGATGATTGCTGCAATGAATTTTGGAATGTAACACCTTATGTTATTAAAGGATTGTGCCGCAAAGAGATACTGTTTGCAATCGATCATCTGAACCAGATTCTACGGTTTGAACTACTTAGGATGATGTCGTGGAAGGTTGGGATAAAGACAGAATTTTCATTAAGTGTTGGGAAAAATTATAAGTATATTAACAAATACATTGATGAAGATCTATGGAATAGATTATTATCTACATATCGCATGGATTCCTATGAAAATATTTGGAAGTCATTATTTATATGCCACCAATTGTTCAGGGAAGTGTCCAAAGAGGTAGCAGAACTACTGGGGTTTGATTATCCAGAGTATGGTAAGAACATAACAAGATATACCGAGGACATGTATAAAAAATATGTTGAAAATGACTATTTTTAAAGATTAGCAAAGATTATTAACCATAAGCAAGGGGTGTAAATGTATGGAAAGTACTGATGTTATAAATGAAATTAGAGGTATATTACCTCGTAACTCAATTGGAAAATATGATTTACTAACTATTTTTACACATAAAACCGTTTTTGATAAAATTGTAAAAGTACTATCATTGGATTTTCAAAATAAAGTAGATTATGTGGCTGCCCCAGAAGCAATTGGATGGATACTAGGCACTGCCATAGCCAAAGAACTTGGAGTGGGGTTTATTGGAGTAAGAAAAGGTGATAAGCTGCCATACGCAAAAGAAGAGATTATTTCGACACATTTTACCGACTATTCAGGTCAAGATAAAAGCTTTGAAATATCTAAGAGTTCTATTGTGAGGAACAAAAGAGTTTTGATTGTAGATGATTGGATAGAGACAGGTTCTCAAATGAAGGCTTTAATAGCTTTGTTAGAGAAATTGGATTGCAGCATTATTGGGTTGGCTACTATTGGGATTGATATAAATGAGGTTACTCAAAAATGGATAGACAGCAGTTTTGTAGCTTATATTGGCTCAAACATATAATAAACCGAAAGAAAATCTTGAATCAAAATTTTGGATGGCGTTAATTTACAATACAACGAAAGATGTTTACTCTTTTTTTATAAATTTTAAGAGGCGTTAAAAAACAGTTTTCAGACGAAAGGAGATCGAAGTTGAGTATAGATTTAAGTAACAAAAAAATTCCGAAAGAAGCAATTCAAGCATTAAAAACTATAGCGGAACTACTTGATAATATGTTAATTGGGGTGTATTTGTATGGTTCGGCAGTAATGGGTGGTTTACGTATGAATAGCGATGTAGATATTTTGGTAATAACAAATCAAAGTTTATCTGAAAAAACTCGAAGGAATCTTACAAATAGGTTAATGCTTATATCTGGGAAAATAGGAAACATAAAAGATATGAGGCCTCTTGAAGTTACGGTCATAAATCAAAAGGATATTGTCCCTTGGCATTTCCCCCCCAAATATGAATTTATGTATGGCGAGTGGCTAAGAGAGCAGTTTGAAAAGGGAGAAATTCCTGAGTCGACTTATGATCCGGATTTAGCAATACTTTTAGCACAACTAAGAAAAAATAGTATTAACCTTTTGGGACCAAAGGCAACAGAAGTAATTGAGCCTGTGCCAATGACAGATATTCGAAAAGCAATTAAAGAATCGTTGCCCGGGTTGATAGCTAGCATTAACGGTGACGAACGCAATGTGATTTTAACTTTAGCCAGAATGTGGCTGACAGCATCTACTGGTGAAATTCGCTCAAAAGATCTGGCAGCTGAATGGGCGATACCTCAATTACCCGATGAGCATGCTACTTTACTCAACAAAGCGAGAGAGGCTTATTTAGGAGAGTGTGTTGACAAGTGGGAAGGAATGGAATCTGAGGTGGCTGAACTCGTTAATCATATGAAAAAGTCTATAGAGTCTTCCCTTAATATCCAATTACCTTTTCGAATAGTTTAAATATAACAAAGACTAGTTGTTAATGTGCATTATTGATTGCTTCGATATGTTCCCCCATATATCAGTTTCTTAAAAAATAATCAAAATACCGTTGATACGTTCCCGCGAACGAAAGGGTTAAAAATCAGCTTAAGACATCAATGCCATCAACTAGAGCCACGTTGAGACGTGTGTTTTATTGTCCCACAAAAGTGCAGACGATTTTATCAGTGTAAAAATGGAGTACGCAGACGACCGAAAAATCCAGCCAGATCGTATCACCTACAGGCTTATTCAGGAGTATATCGAAGAAAAGTACGGCTTCAAAGTTCACACTGCAAACATTGCAGAGGTCAAAAGAAACTTAGGCCTGCCGATGTACGACGCACCAAACGCAGTTGAAGAACTAAAACGCCCATATAAACCAGCACCAGAATATAAAGTAGAAGCTATTAAAGACGCATTAAGGCACTTCAAGGTCATAGATTAAAGTAAAGTACCCTTTCAGCAGATCATTACTGTTGAGAGGGTCTTACTTTTTCAGAAGCCGGCCAATGTAAGGATAGCCCTACAAGATTGCGGGTCTTTCTCTTCGAGCCATGTTTCCAGATTGCTTATAGCGATATCCTTTTGAATATGGATGCTCTCTTCAAATCGATATTCGATTGCACATGTAAGGATATCAACAGGTTCATCAAGAACCTTACCGCCAAGAACTGGGTATTCGTCAATTACAATCCAGTCAGGTGGGAGACCATCAAAGAGAGCCTGCGGATACAATTCCCTAAAGTGAATCTCAATTTCCATAGCTTCGATCTCACCTTGTTCTTTATCTGGGTAACAAGTGGCATAAGATACATCGAAGCCTCTAGTGAGCAGCATCTGAACGACATTGATGAGTTCAATATCAACAGGAATGGTCTTATCGGCGCATTTACAACAAGGCTTCGACCAAATTTCACTGTATAGCTCTAAACATCGTGGACACATCGTCATCATACAATCACTTCCTTCACCAGTTTATAGAAAGTAGTTCTTTTAAGATTAAGTGCCTGCATAGTTGCAGTTGCAGTTTGCTCGCCAGTGCGGTGATATTTACCGCCGGGTACACTGGAATAACCGAGGTTACAAGTCTATTGTTTGGAGATGCGTCAGCCGTTTGGAGGAAAAAGGATCTGAATGTACTGCCCCTACCATAAACGAGGAAACATTGCAGACAGCAGTGGTCAAGGCTATTAACGAACTTTTGGCTAACAAAGAACCCTTCCTCCAGGCGTTGCAGAAAAACATAGCTACTATACTTAATGAAGAAAATGATAATGCCACCAATGATATTGATAGCAAATTGGAAGAATTACAACAACAGCTTCTTATCCAAGCAAAATCCAAGAATGACTATGAAGATGTGGCTGATGAAATCTACCACCTTCGAGAATTGAAGCAAAATGCACTTGTTGAAAATGCAGAGCGTGAAGGAAAAAGGCAACGAATCGCTGAAATGACTGATTTCTTTAATGAACAATCCTGTGAGTTAGAGGAATATGATGAGCAGTTAGTAAGGAGGCTTATAGAAAAAGTTACGGTATTTCATGATAAGTTCGCCGTTGAATTCAAATCAGGAGTCGAGATTGATGTAGAAGGGTAATCTTTAGAAAGAGAACAGAAGAATTATATTGGATTTTTAAAGATAATATGATATAATAAAACGACTTGGAGGTGGAAGAATGTATAACTTTTCTTGCTAATTATATGATGCATAATAAGATATTTAAAGAAACGGCTATAGAACCGTTTGTTTTGTTATGCAAATTGCAAGAAAGTTAAGTATTCTACACTCAATAATACATTACAGTAACCTTATGTTATGTATAACAAAAGGTAATAATAGTATTTGTTTTTGAGCCGTAAGAATTTACTTTCTTGCGGCTTTTAATATTTGTAAAAGAAAGGAAGATAAACGTGATAGACAATGATACTATGTCATTCATGACAAAATCCTTGCAGAGTTGGATAACATTATAGAGTAATTAATGCCGAAAACCGACTTTGCTTATAAAATTTTTATAATGTAAAGGAGGAAGAAATATATGTCCTTAATAAATGTTTCAAATCTAACTTTTTCATATGAAGGAAGTTATGACAATATTTTTGAAAATGTAAGTTTTCAGATAGATACAGATTGGAAACTCGGTTTTATTGGAAGAAACGGACGCGGTAAAACTACTTTCTTAAATTTACTGCTTGGCAAATATGCGTATTCCGGCAATATAAGTTCTACAGTTAAGTTTGAGTATTTTCCTTATGATGTGGAAGATAAGAGTCTATATACAATTGAAGTAATGAAGAGTATTTGTACGGAATGTATGGATTGGGAGATTTTTCGTGAAATATCATTGCTTGATGTTCAAGAAGATGCTTTATATCGTCCGTTTAATACATTGTCAAATGGTGAGCAAACGAAGGTCCTTCTTGCAGCTTTATTCCTTACAGCGAGTTGTTTCCTGCTTATTGATGAACCTACAAACCATCTTGACATCGATGCACGTAATGTAGTGCAAAACTATTTGAAACGCAAGAAGGGGTTTATTTTGGTATCTCATGATAGAAGCTTACTTGATCAATGTGTTGACCATATACTATCTATCAATAAAACGAATATCGAAATCCAAAAGGGAAATTTTACTTCTTGGTGGGAGAACAAAACGTTACAAGATAATTTTGAACTGGCAGAAAACAAGAAACTCCTTAAAGAAATAGGAAGGTTGTCTTATGCAGCAAAACGTAGTTCAAACTGGTCAAATAAAGTAGAAAAAAGTAAATATGGAACAACAAATTCTGGTTCAAAACTGGATAAGGGTTATGTTGGACATAAGGCTGCAAAAGCGATGAAACGTGCCAAAAATATTGAGTCAAGACATCAGGAAGCCGTTTTACAAAAATCAGAACTGCTCCACAACATTGAACAATATGATGACTTAAAAATTTCACCACTTGAATTTCACAAAGAGTGCTTAATAGAAGCGAATGATTTATCATTGTCTTATGGAGATAAAGAAGTATGCAGTAATCTTAATTTCAGAGTCAATATTGGTGATAGAGTTGCCATTATCGGAAAAAATGGGAGTGGTAAGTCTAGTATCCTAAAATTGATTAATGGAGATGATATTAAATTTACCGGAAATTTTATGCTAGCAAGTGGACTAAAAATTTCTTATATTTCGCAAGATACTTCATATTTAAAAGGTAATCTATCTGAATTTGCCTATAATAATAAGATCGATGAAACTCTATTTAAAACGATTCTTCGTAAACTGGATTTTAATAGAGAGCAGTTTGATAAGAACATGGTGGATTTTAGTGCTGGTCAGAAAAAGAAAGTACTAATTGCTAAAAGCCTTTGTGAAAGTGCACATTTGTATATATGGGATGAGCCATTGAACTATATTGATATTTTTTCACGTATCCAAATTGAAAAAATGATTTTGGAATATTGTCCTACACTATTGTTTGTGGAGCATGATGATGCTTTTTGCAATAACATTTGTACGAAAAATATTAATTTAGGTTTGTAGAGATTTTGAGTTGCCACAATAACTAAAAGATATTTACATGAAAGGGTGAAGAAATGTTAAAACAAAAAGAATTAATTGCAAACGTTAAGAATCTTACTGAGTCAGATGAACGAATTACAGCTTGTATGATGTATGGATCGTTTACCAAAGGAGAAGGTGACCAATACTCTGATATAGAGTTCTATATATTTTTGAAAGATAGTATAACCTCGAACTTTGATTCATCCAACTGGTTGTTTGACGTAGCTCCGTACTTGATGCTTTATAAAAATGAGTACGGAACAGAGGTAGTTATTTTTGATAATCTTATACGTGGGGAATTTCATTTCCTTTCTGAAAAAGATATGAACATAATCCCCTCGTTTAAAGATTCAGGTTATATTCCTGATACGAAGGCTATGCTTATTTACGATGAAACAGGGCAATTAGAAAATTATTTATCAGAGATAAGTGGTGCAAGACCAAATAGACTTACTGAAGAAAATGCTAATTTTTTGTTGTGTAATTTCTCTAATCTATGGTTGATGGGAATCAACGTTCTAAAAAGAGGAGAATATGCTCGTTCATTAGAACTCTTATCACAACTTCAAAAAAATACACTACAACTTATACGTATGGCAGAAAAAAATGCTGATAATTGGCTAAACATGAGTAAAAACCTTGAAAAAGAAATTAGCCTTGAAAATTATAAAAAATTTGCAAAGACCACTGCTCGATTAGATAAGGTAGAATTATTTGAAGCCTATAAAAATTCTTTGCTATTAGTTATGGATTTGCAAAGTCACCTTATTGAACAATACAACTTAAAAGTTACACATGACATTTTAGAAAGATTGTTGAATTACATTAGTGAATAGGAGAGTAACGTTATTCACAGTATTGGGTACTGAAAATTAACAGCATACCTCAGTTTTTCAAAAAACAGCGAAGCCTATGGATATGTTCCCGTCTACCGATAGTGCAAAAAGTGTCGTGGATATGTTTCCGAGAACGGACATACACAAATGACATTCATTCTGTCCTCTCAATCCATATTGAATGTGTGACTGTTTTAAGTAAGTAAGGAAAACATAAAAAAACGGGCTCTTTGTCAAATCGGACTGATGAGACAAATATTGAAGATGATGAATTTGAGAATTTTCTCAAATTCATCATCTTTTTTTAGTTATTCAATTGTGACAAGGTCGTTTATCATAAAAATTCTTATCTTCATATTACTAAAAGATTTGAAGCCATAAGATACTCTTTTTAATATCTTAATATGAGTATTTTTAGCTTCTATTTTTCCGTTAGAATACTTATACGTTAAGCATTACGAATCCCTTCTTCATAATTAATCAGATTTTCAATCTTCTGTTTAAATAGTGGATCTAAGGTAGTCGGTAAGTTCTTTAATAAATCAAAAAATGAGTCTGGATCTTTATTTCTAAAGTGATAGGTTAATAATTGAAACACGCCATAGGCTTCTTTTAAGTCTGTAGAAAATGATAAAAGACGATCAATCATCATTGATTCTGTTAGAGGGGGAAACTTAGGTGAAGGAAAGCTTCTCCAATTTTTATATTCTGAACTAGAAACAGTCATTTGATTCTTTAATAGGTATTTCCAATTTACTTTTAGCTTATTGGCTTCAGAACGCTGGTGATTCTTTATTAATGCTTTCATTTCCCTGACTCTAAAGTCATTAAAAGCTTGGTTTAAGTGTTTAACGATATGAAACCTATCAATGACTAAAGCTGCACAAGGAAAGATTTTTTTAGTTAACTGAAAATAAGCCGCATTCATATCTGTCACTAGAAATTTTACCTGTTCTCGTTTCTCCTTGGGAGAACGATTGAAGTAATTCATTAGTTTATCAAGTCTACGACTAGGAAGAACATCAACCAGTTCACCGGTTTCACCATTGGCACAAATAAAACTCATTTTATCTTCATAGGTGGCATGAGATCTGAATTCATCAACCATTAGAACTTTTGGAAAAGAGCGTGGTTTAAGCGTTTCAGGTAAATGTTTTTCAACAGATTTAAGGACCCTTATAACGGTTGTGAGTGATACATGACATATCTTAGCGATAACGGTCATTGATATTTTTTGAGTTAATAATTCTAGTATTCTAAATGTCATGAATCGACTAATAAAACAATTTTCTTCAACGATAGAACATTGAGTTGTCCAATGTTGATGGCAGTTTTTACAAAAATATCGTTGTTTTTTTAGCTTTAAAATAGTTGGAATATTTTGATATGATTCCAAACGAATTGTCACTTCTTTTTTCCCATTTTTTACAATGGTTTTCTTTTCATCTGCATCGTTCGCATGAGACTGACAATACTTACAGGCCGTAAGCTTAGGTGAGTAGGTACCAGTGATAATTAATGTGTTCACACCTTTGTATTTTCCTTCTTCAACACAAGTTAAATTTAAATCTTTCTTTAATTCGCAACATTTTTTTGATATGATTAGTCATGACATGTCGTCCTTTCTATTTAAGATTTTGGTTGGTACTTTAATTTTACTAGATAGACGACATGCTTTTCTACTTAAATAAACTAAAATAGAACTGATGAATCAAAAAATGATTCATCAGTTCTATAAATTATAGAGCCTGAATTTATCCGCAAAAACAAATTCCGCACCTTAGAATATGATGATAAGCTTGTAAGGAAGATAATCCAGAGCGTTACAGTGTATGAAGACCACTTCGTCATAGTCTTCAAATCTGGCATCGAAATGGAAATATAAAAACCCAAAGTAAATAGCCCATGACTCTACAGTAGAGTTGTGGGTTTTCTTTTGCTTGCTGATTATAATAATATTTTAATAACTATTGTGTTTATCAATCAAATGGTTTACAATATTCTTAGCGTAAACTTGGAGGTGCTGTATGACTACGGCAGAAATGATTAAAGAACTGTGTGAGCAAATGAATATAAGTGTTTCCGAACTTGCTAGACGTATTGGCCAGACTCCACAGAATTTCAATAAAAAATTACAACGAGAAACAGTAACCTTGGATGAGTTGAAGGCCATTGCTGATGTGCTAGGTGTCAAGTTTGTGCAGGCATTTATTTTACCAGATGGAGAAGAAATAAAAATATCTAACGAATAAAGGAGGATGTTTATATGGTAGGTAATGTTATTCAAATAGTAACAGAGAAATTATCATCTTTGCCTTTTATAGAAGGCATGGTTCTGTTGCAAAGTAAA
>NZ_JAESKG010000028.1:0-2065 GCF_017891965.1 Staphylococcus sp. GDY8P126P
CAGGAGTCTGGACTTGACTGAGTTTATGGAAGAAGTTTTAATTGATGATAATATGGTTTTTGATATTGATAATTTAAAAGGATTTCTTAATGATACCAGTTCATTTGGGTTTATAGCTAAAGAAAATAATAAAATTATAGGATTTGCATATTGCTATACACTTTTAAGACCTGATGGAAAAACAATGTTTTATTTACACTCAATAGGAATGTTACCTAACTATCAAGACAAAGGTTATGGTTCAAAATTATTATCTTTTATTAAGGAATATTCTAAAGAGATTGGTTGTTCTGAAATGTTTTTAATAACTGATAAAGGTAATCCTAGAGCTTGCCATGTATATGAAAAATTAGGTGGTAAAAATGATTATAAAGATGAAATAGTATATGTATATGATTATGAAAAAGGTGATAAATAAATGAATATAGTTGAAAATGAAATATGTATAAGAACTTTAATAGATGATGATTTTCCTTTGATGTTAAAATGGTTAACTGATGAAAGAGTATTAGAATTTTATGGTGGTAGAGATAAAAAATATACATTAGAATCATTAAAAAAACATTATACAGAGCCTTGGGAAGATGAAGTTTTTAGAGTAATTATTGAATATAACAATGTTCCTATTGGATATGGACAAATATATAAAATGTATGATGAGTTATATACTGATTATCATTATCCAAAAACTGATGAGATAGTCTATGGTATGGATCAATTTATAGGAGAGCCAAATTATTGGAGTAAAGGAATTGGTACAAGATATATTAAATTGATTTTTGAATTTTTGAAAAAAGAAAGAAATGCTAATGCAGTTATTTTAGACCCTCATAAAAATAATCCAAGAGCAATAAGGGCATACCAAAAATCTGGTTTTAGAATTATTGAAGATTTGCCAGAACATGAATTACACGAGGGCAAAAAAGAAGATTGTTATTTAATGGAATATAGATATGATGATAATGCCACAAATGTTAAGGCAATGAAATATTTAATTGAGCATTACTTTGATAATTTCAAAGTAGATAGTATTGAAATAATCGGTAGTGGTTATGATAGTGTGGCATATTTAGTTAATAATGAATACATTTTTAAAACAAAATTTAGTACTAATAAGAAAAAAGGTTATGCAAAAGAAAAAGCAATATATAATTTTTTAAATACAAATTTAGAAACTAATGTAAAAATTCCTAATATTGAATATTCGTATATTAGTGATGAATTATCTATACTAGGTTATAAAGAAATTAAAGGAACTTTTTTAACACCAGAAATTTATTCTACTATGTCAGAAGAAGAACAAAATTTGTTAAAACGAGATATTGCCAGTTTTTTAAGACAAATGCACGGTTTAGATTATACAGATATTAGTGAATGTACTATTGATAATAAACAAAATGTATTAGAAGAGTATATATTGTTGCGTGAAACTATTTATAATGATTTAACTGATATAGAAAAAGATTATATAGAAAGTTTTATGGAAAGACTAAATGCAACAACAGTTTTTGAGGGTAAAAAGTGTTTATGCCATAATGATTTTAGTTGTAATCATCTATTGTTAGATGGCAATAATAGATTAACTGGAATAATTGATTTTGGAGATTCTGGAATTATAGATGAATATTGTGATTTTATATACTTACTTGAAGATAGTGAAGAAGAAATAGGAACAAATTTTGGAGAAGATATATTAAGAATGTATGGAAATATAGATATTGAGAAAGCAAAAGAATATCAAGATATAGTTGAAGAATATTATCCTATTGAAACTATTGTTTATGGAATTAAAAATATTAAACAGGAATTTATCGAAAATGGTAGAAAAGAAATTTATAAAAGGACTTATAAAGATTGATTATATAATATATGAAAAGCTATTATAAAAGACATTAGTATTAAATAGTTTAAAAAAATGAAAAATAATAAAGGAAGTGAGTCAAGTCCAGACTCCTGTGTAAAATGCGGTTCTGTTGCAAAGTAAAAAATATAGCTAACCACTAATTTATCATGTCAGTGTTCGCTTAACTTGCTAGCATGATGCTAATTTCGTGGCATGGCAAAA
>NZ_JAESKG010000029.1:0-1036 GCF_017891965.1 Staphylococcus sp. GDY8P126P
ATAAAGTCCGTATAATTGTGTAAAAGTAAAAAGGCCATATAACAGTCCTTTTACGGTACAATGTTTTTAACGACAAAAACATACCCAGGAGGACTTTTACATGACCCAAGTACATTTTACACTGAAAAGCGAAGAGATTCAAAGCATTATTGAATATTCTGTAAAGGATGACGTTTCTAAAAATATTTTAACAACGGTATTTAATCAACTAATGGAAAATCAACGAACAGAATATATTCAAGCAAAAGAATATGAACGAACAGAAAACCGACAAAGTCAACGAAATGGCTATTATGAGCGCAGCTTTACGACACGTGTAGGCACGCTAGAATTAAAAGTACCCAGAACACGTGATGGCCATTTTTCACCCACAGTGTTTGAACGTTATCAACGAAACGAAAAAGCCCTCATGGCTTCAATGTTGGAAATGTATGTATCAGGCGTTTCAACTCGTAAAGTATCAAAAATTGTGGAAGAACTTTGTGGTAAATCCGTCTCTAAGTCCTTCGTTTCTAGCTTAACAGAACAGCTAGAACCTATGGTTAACGAGTGGCAGAATCGTTTATTATCAGAAAAAAATTATCCTTACTTAATGACCGATGTACTCTATATAAAAGTACGAGAAGAAAATCGAGTACTCTCAAAAAGCTGTCATATAGCGATTGGAATAACCAAAGATGGCGACCGTGAAATTATCGGCTTCATGATTCAAAGTGGCGAAAGCGAAGAGACCTGGACAACATTTTTTGAATACCTAAAAGAACGCGGTTTACAAGGTACGGAACTCGTTATTTCTGATGCGCACAAAGGATTAGTCTCTGCCATTAGAAAATCCTTCACCAACGTAAGTTGGCAAAGATGCCAAGTTCACTTCCTAAGAAATATCTTTACCACCATTCCTAAAAAAAATTCAAAATCTTTCAGAGAAGCTGTTAAAGGAATTTTTAAGTTCACAGATATTAACTTAGCGCGTGAGGCTAAAAATCGATTGATTCATGATTATATCGATCAACCAAAATATTCAAAAGCTTGCGCA